>CADCWO010000195.1:0-19232 GCA_902806435.1 uncultured Synechococcales cyanobacterium
TAATTAAGCGTAGGCTAGCCCCCAGGATGACGGTTTAGGCATAAAAATAACGAACCAATCCATATCTATCCACATCAAGAAGATTTAGGCTGGTAGACACAGAATACGAACTTTCAGGGATCTTATAGAGTATGGCAGAGCTGCAACGCAAGCGAGCACTAATTACCGGAATCACGGGTCAAGATGGGTCGTATCTAGCTGAGTTACTACTAGAACATAATTATGAGGTTCATGGTCTGATCCGGCGAACATCAACCTTCAATACTGACCGGATTGACCATGTCTATGAAGACCCTCACATAGAAGGAGCAAAGCTTTTTCTCCACTATGGGGACTTAACCGATGGTACAACCTTAGGAAGAATCCTTGAAGAAGTCCAGCCGCAAGAAATCTATAACTTAGGTGCTCAGTCTCATGTGCGAGTAAGCTTTGATTCGCCAGAGTATACCGTTGACACCGTCGCGATGGGAACTTTGCGTCTTCTTGAGGCTGTGCGGGATTATCAACAGCGTAGGGGGATCGAAGTACGGTTTTACCAGGCAGGTTCATCAGAGATGTTTGGGTTGGTCCAGGAAGTTCCGCAGAAAGAAACGACTCCCTTCTATCCTCGCAGCCCCTATGCCTGTGCCAAAGTCTATGCCCATTGGCAAACCGTCAACTATCGAGAATCCTACGACCTGTTTGCTTGTAACGGTATTTTGTTTAATCATGAGTCACCCCGACGTGGTGAGACGTTTGTAACCCGCAAGATCACCCGAGCGATCGCTCGGATTATGACTGGACAACAGAAAAAGATATATCTAGGCAACCTAGATGCTAAGCGAGACTGGGGATATGCCAAGGACTACGTCAAAGCAATGTGGCTGATGTTGCAACAGGACAAGCCTGATGATTACGTTGTTGCCACCGGTGAAACGCATTCGGTAGAAGAATTTCTCCAGCTAGCCTTTAGTTACGTCGATTTGAATTGGCAAAACTATGTCGAATTTGATCAGCGCTACCTACGCCCAACGGAGGTAGATTTGCTGATTGGCGATGCTAGCAAAACACGTCAATCACTCAATTGGCAGCCTTCGGTTACTTTTGATCAGCTTGTTCACTTAATGGTGGACGCTGATCTGCGGGCCCTAGGCCAAGCCTCTCCCAATGGAAAATCAACAGAATCCCACCAAGATAACGGCTTAGAATCACATCAAGATAATGCCTTTATCCGTCAAGTGCTGGGTAGCCGTTTTTCTTGAGGCTTGCTAGTGGTGGCAATACCTCGCGCTCATGATGGAAACGGCAGGCAAAGCCTGGTTAGGTTTCCCGTTCTAGCTGTAAACCTGTTTGGCAAAATTTTATGACTAAAGCACTGCTAAGTCTTGAAAATAAGAAGATTCTTGTGACCGGCGGTGCTGGGTTTCTCGGCCGTCAAGTAATCGCCCAATTGCTGGAGGCTGGAGCTAATCAACACAAAATTACGGTCACCCGTTCTAAAGATTGTGATTTGCGATCGCTGGAACATTGCCAACGAGCCGTTGACCAGCAAGATATTGTCATCCACTTAGCTGCCCATGTCGGTGGAATTGGCTTAAACCGGGAAAAACCGGCAGAGTTGTTTTACGACAATCTGATCATGGGGACACAGTTGATCCATGCTGCCTATGAAGCTGGTGTAGCTAAGTTCGTCTGTGTTGGTACTATTTGTGCCTATCCCAAGTTCACTCCCGTTCCCTTTCAGGAAGATGACCTCTGGAATGGATACCCGGAGGAGACCAATGCCCCCTACGGGATCGCCAAGAAAGCCTTACTCGTGCAACTGCAAGCTTACCGCCAGCAGTACGGCTTTGACGGCATTTACTTACTGCCGGTAAACCTGTACGGGCCTGAAGATAACTTCAATCCCCAAAGTTCTCATGTGATCCCGGCTTTGATTCATAAGGTCCACGAAGCGCAGCAGCAAGGACAAAAGCAGCTGTCAGTTTGGGGTGATGGCAGCCCAACCCGGGAGTTTCTCTACTCTCAGGATGCTGCACGGGGCATCGTCATGGGTACACAAGGCTATAGTGACCCTGAGCCTGTAAATCTAGGAACAGGGTATGAAATCTCTATTCGCAAGTTGGTTGAACTAATCTGTGAGCTAATGGAGTTTGAAGGAGAAATTGTCTGGGAGACTGACAAGCCTAACGGGCAACCCCGGCGCTGCCTTGATACACAGCGGGCCAAACAGGCGTTTGGCTTTACCGCGCAAGTAGACTTTCAACAAGGCCTCCGCAACACCATTGAGTGGTATCGCCAGCATTCTCAGCAGTGATTCAGGAGCAGTCCAGTGCGAAAGCTAACCTGCGCCGGACCTTACTACAGACGCGGCAGTCTCTGCCTGTAGATGTTTGGCGACAGCAAAGCGATCGCCTGTGCCATCGCATTCATAATTCCACTTTGTTTCAACAAGCCAAGACGATTTTGGCGTACTTTAGTTGGCGTCAAGAACCCGACCTTGGCCTACTATTCGCGATGAATTCGGGTCAACATATTTGGGGATTTCCCCGTTGTGTGAAAACAGATTTGGTTTGGCATACCTGCTCACCTGATGATCTAGCAGCTTTACAAGTTGGGCCATACGGCATCCTTGAGCCCAAACCAAGTTTACCAATCCTCAATGTTGGGGAAGTTGATTTAATTTTAGTGCCCGCGATCGCCTGTGACGCTCAAGGCTATCGCTTAGGTTATGGTGGTGGCTTCTATGATCGTCTCCTCAGTGGAAACGGCTGGCACTCAAAACCTACAGTAGGAATCATTTTTGAGTTTGCGCTACTAGCATCTTTACCTATTGATCCTTGGGATCAACCCCTGAAAGCAGTTTGTACAGAAGTAGGTTTGTTGAGGACATGCTGAGGTAGTTGATCAAGCTTTACTAAGTTCCGTGCCGCAGAGCTTACAAAACTGAGCATCTGTATCGTGGAAAGACAATCCACACGCAGAACATACCGCTTTGACTTGGTTAGTGGTTTTCATTAACCGCTTAATTAAGTCACCTAGTTGCCAGGGAATTAAGCCAATTCCTGTCACAATCATCAAGACAGTTAATAGCCGGCCTGCTTCCGAAATCGGCACCACATCACCGAAGCCAACGGTCGTCATTGTTACGACCGAAAAATAAACTGCGTCTAAAAAAGTACGGAAAACGTGAGGGTTAATTACATGTTCAAACTGGTAAATTAGCCCTGAATAAACGAAGACAATCGCAAATAAAGTGAATAGTATGCGAGCAAAAATGACGCCATCCTCAGAACTGATGGCGCCAAAAAAATTTCCTTGATTCAGGAATCGAACTAGTCGTAAAATCCGAAACCATCGTAGTAAGCGAATAAAACTAATATCTATAATTCCAATAAAAAATGGCAAAATAGCCAGTAGATCAATAACTGAGTAAACACTAAAAAAGTATTTAACCTTATTGTCTGCACACCAAAAACGCAATATATACTCTACAGCAAAAATAAACAAGATTAGATTATCGAAAGTGCGTAGCCACAACCGTACATTCACAGGAGGTCTGTAGGTATCTGCTACAAATATTGCCGAAGACAGCAGAACTAGCCCTGCAATGGCTAAACTAATTCCTCTACCAATCGGAGTTTCAATATCTTCTAAGTAAAATGCCGTCTTTTCTCTCAGCAACATAGCTAACGCTAGAACAAACACTTCTAGAGGACTTGCGAATTCACCTTTTATGCCAGAAGTAACTTCTTGTACATCCTAAGTATCTAATGTCTAGCCCTTAAGAGGATGTTCTTCTTTTGATCAATAACTGAAGAGGAACTAATCTGAGTAGATTCTACAAGACAATCTCTCTTGAGCACTTATTAATTGATCTTGGGTCTCACTAGTAAAACCAACTAAAAAGCTAGAAGGTCGCTCAGGAAATAGGTTCTTGCTCTAGAGAATGCTCATGTTTTTTTCAAAGCAACAGGATCGTTGGGTCACCTGAAAGCATTGGTGATATCGGATAAAGGTTTGGAGTGGAGTAGCATCACTATTCGGATTGGTACCGTCGGAAAACCATGGGCAATGTTACGCCAACATTATTCCCTGTAGAGTACTACAGTCTCTTATCGCAAACCTTTTTGCTTCTCAGAGAACAGTTCCGCTAAGCCATCACCATCCCACCATCGACGTTCAATACCTGCCCAGTCATGTAACTAGCAGCAGGATCGACAGCTAAGAAGCGGACCAACCCAGCAACCTCCTCTGGTTGACCGTAGCGACCCAAGGGAATGTACTTGAGAATTTCATCCGACTTTAAGTTGCTGGTCATGTCTGTAGCGATAAATCCAGGTGCTACGGCATTGACCGTCACTCCCCGGCTAGCTAATTCCTTTGCAACGGTTTTCGTAAACCCAATTACCCCAGCTTTGGCAGCACTGTAGTTTGCTTGGCCTGGATTGCCCATCTGGCCAGCAACCGAAGTAATATTAATAATTCGGCCTGAACGCTGCTTCAACATTACTTTACTAGCTGCGCGAGTACACAGAAAAACTCCGGTGAGATTGAGGTCGATTACAGCCTGCCAGTCTTCCAGGCTCATCCGCAGCAGTAAAGTATCACGGGTAATGCCAGCGTTGTTTACCAGTACATCTACTCGCTGCCACTTTTCCAAAACAGCCTTAAATAGTGCTTCCACCTGGTTTGGTTTGGAAACATCCCCTTGTAGTGCCATGCCATTGCTGCCCATGTCCCTAATTTCGGCCACAACCTGCTCCGCCGCTTCCTGGGATTTGGCATAGTTGACAACTACATTCGCTCCTTCAGCAGCTAAAGCTAGAGCTACAGCACGACCAATACCGCGTGAGGCTCCGGTGACAATCGCAACTTGTTCCTGCAACGCTTTCATAGGCATTCCTAGTGGTTTTGATAAAAAGCTGCTCAATCATCTTAGGGTATTGCTCAGCACGACTCCTCAAGGACTTTTACCCTGAGCGATTAGTTGAGGTCAGGACAGCTATCAGAGGACGTTAACTAAAGGGTTGGCACAGGCTGCCCTAATCTCTTTAAGTTATATAAACTTGGAATAGAATCTAGAAATACTGTCAGTTTATAGCGTCCCATGGCAACTAAAAAACAATTCACGAGCTTTGAAGATTTGCTGGCAGAGACTGATTTACCATTGTTAGTTGATTTTTCTGCTCCTTGGTGTGGGCCTTGCCGGATGATGGAGCCGATTCTGGATCAGGTAAGCGCGCAAATGAAGCAACAGCTCCAAGTCGTCAAGATCAATACAGACAACTACCCTGACTTAGCTTCTCAGTATCAGGTTCATGCTCTACCAACCTTAGTTCTGTTTAAGAACGGCCAGCCTGTGGATCGCGTCGAGGGTGTGATGCCAGCAGAGCAGCTTGTTCAGCGTTTGAAACCCTTGATTTAAGAGCGATAAGTGTTGATGCAGCACCAGTCTTGTTGTTGCTGGAGGCCCGAAATAGTCCAGCCGTGTTGCTCTAGAGTTTCAATTACCGGCTGGGCCTGAGTTACTAGAATGCCGCTGAAAACACCCCAGCTATTGGGTTTAACGATCGCACTGATCTGCGGTATTAAACTAATAATCACGTTTGCCAGGATATTGCAGACTACTCCTTCCACAGGATTTTCTAGCAGCTCTCGTAGCCGTTCGATACTCCCTTGGGCAATGACTATCCGTTGAGGATCAATGCCGTTAAGGGCTCGACTCGTTTCAGCCGCCCCTACGGCTAGGGGATCAATGTCCACTGCGTAGGCTTGATCAGCACCTAGAAGGATGGCGGCAATCGAGAGAATTCCTGTGCCACAACCAATGTCGGCGATCTTAGTTCCTTTATCTATTCCATCCTTGAGCTGCTGTTCAATTGCCTCCAGGCAAAGCTGGGTTGTCGCATGAGCCCCTGTGCCAAAGGCCATACCGGGATCTAAGTGCAGCAGCAGTCGATCGGTCTCAGGCGGAGGTAACCAGGCCGGGTAAATCAGCAGACGATCGCCAACCTCCTGGGGATGCCAGTGGGCTTTCCAATTGTTCGCCCAATCTTCTTCATCTACAACTTGCCAGTGAATGGTTGGGGGGCTACCAACTCCCTCAGCATCCTTATGTAGGAGCTGTGCTAGAGCTTTCAAGTCTGATTCCTGTACTTGGTTTTGAGGTAGGTAGCCTCGTACCAGACGAGAGCCGCCTTGCGGCTGGCTAGCAGTACCACGACAGCCAAAGTCCTCCAGCCGCCAGAAAAATAGCTCTTCTAGGGCCGATTCCCCAAGCACTTGAATTTCCCACCAGTTGACCAATAGAACCTCTAAAACAGATCAGTTTTCCTAGATGTACAAGTTTACAGCTTAATTGGGAGAGGGCAGGACTGTAGTTTAATCAGTGCGTTTGAGTAGCTAAGCTTGACAGTTTCGTTGAGGCAACTCCAGCCCTCTGAGGCTGCAAAATTTCAGGTCTAGCTTGTGCAGCCTATAATAATCACAAAGCCCCATCCAGTCTTTTGCATGTCCACGGAACTTCAGTCTGAGTTACAGGCGGCGGTTGAACACCGGCGCAATTTTGCGATTATTTCTCACCCGGATGCCGGAAAAACAACCCTGACGGAAAAACTCTTGCTCTACGGGGGTGCGATTCATGAAGCGGGGGCGGTCAAGGCGCGGCGATCGCAGCGGCATGCTACCTCTGACTGGATGGCGATGGAGCAGCAACGGGGCATTTCCATCACTTCAACAGTGTTGCAATTTGCCTATCACGACTGCCAGTTGAATTTGCTAGACACGCCAGGACACCAGGATTTTAGTGAAGACACCTATCGCACGTTAGCAGCAGCAGATAACGCAGTGATGTTGGTGGACGCCGCTAAAGGTCTAGAGCCGCAGACGCGCAAGTTGTTTGAAGTCTGCCGGATGCGCGGTCTACCCATTTTCACCTTTATCAATAAGCTGGACCGTCCAGGGCGGGAGCCCTTAGAGTTGCTGGATGAAATTGAGCAGGAATTGGGACTGCAAACCTATGCGATCAACTGGCCGATTGGCATGGGCGATCGCTTTCAAGGAATTTTTGATCGTCGTCAGCAGCAGATCCACTTGTTTGAGCGCAGTGCCCACGGTAAACGAGAAGCACTAGATACTGTGCTTGAGCTTGGCGATCCGCAGATTGAAACTTTATTGGAGCAAGATCTTTACCATCAACTTAAAGATGATCTAGAGCTATTGGAAGGAGTAGGGTCAGAACTGGACTTAGAACAAATCCATCAGGGTCAAATGACCCCAGTTTTCTTTGGCAGTGCCATGACAAACTTTGGCGTGGAATTGTTTCTAGAGACATTCCTCGACTACAGCCTTAAACCCGGCTCTTATCAAAGTACTCTGGGCGCAATTTCCCCTACCCATGAAGACTTTTCCGGGTTTGTGTTTAAATTGCAGGCAAATATGGACCCCAAACACCGGGACCGGGTGGCCTTTATCCGCGTCTGCTCTGGGCGGTTTGAGAAGGATATGATGGTCAACCACGCCCGCACAGGCAAAACTGTCCGCCTGTCTCGCCCTCAAAAGTTATTTGCCCAAGGCCGCGAATCAATTGATAGTGCTTATCCGGGAGATGTGATTGGCCTGAATAACCCGGGCGTGTTTGCGATCGGTGACACGATTTACATCGGCCAGAAATTAGAGTATGAAGGCATCCCCTGCTTCTCGCCAGAGCTATTTGCCTACCTGCGCAACCCCAACCCTTCGAAGTTTAAGCAGTTTAATAAGGGTATTTCTGAACTGCGGGAAGAGGGAGCAGTGCAAATTATGTATTCCGTTGATGAGGCGAAGCGAGACCCAGTACTGGCGGCGGTTGGCCAACTCCAGTTTGAGGTGGTCCAGTTCCGACTCCAAAATGAGTATGGGGTGGAAACTCGCCTGGAATTACTGCCCTACACAGTCGCTCGTTGGGTTGAGGGAGGCTGGGAAGCATTGCAAAAAGTCGGTCGCCTGTTCAACGCCATGACGGTTAAGGATAGTTGGGGTCGGCCAGTGCTGCTGTTCCGTAACGAGTGGAACTGCCAGCAGATCGCCGTCGATCATCCTGAGCTAAAACTCAATAAGGTTGCCCCTGTTGTCTCTGGGCAAGAGCCAGCAGCGCTTTAACTTGCTCCTAATCTCCTAAAATGGCGCTGGTCGAGCAGGCAATTAGGGTTAGGCTTTAATGGCGTCTCTCGAGTAACCTTATTTCTAGAGCCTGGGGAGCGGATAGGTCCAATCAGGCATGCACCTGAGACAGCCTTTTCCCTTTAGCTCACTGACCTAATCGACAGCGATGACCTGTGCTTTTATGGCTTCCCAAAGACTTTCTCTGAGATTTGACTGGTTGAGTAACCTCGCCAGTAATGAAACACTGGCTTACGTGCTGAAGCGACTTTTGCAGGCTGTACTGACGCTTTTCTTAGCCTCTGCCCTCAGTTTTGCGATTATCCAGCTTGCTCCCGGTGATTACCTGGATGCCTTAAAGCAGAACCCCCAAATCTCGCCGGAGAGAATTAAGGCGCTGCAACAACAGTTCGGCCTGGACAAGCCTGCAATTCAACAGTACTGGCTTTGGCTGACGCAAGTTGTGACGCGGGGTAACTTTGGCACCAGTTTTGTCTACCAGCGTTCAGTTACCTCTTTACTTCTAGAACGGGTACCGGCAACCTTGTTGCTGGCGATTGCCTCAATTATCGTGACCTGGGGCATTGCCATCCCTTTAGGAATTGTGGGTGCTGTGAAGCAAAACCGAACGATTGACCAGGTTTTGCAAGTGATTAGCTACATCGGGCAGGGTTTTCCCAGCTTTGTAACAGCACTACTGCTGCTGATTGTTGCTCAAAATACTTCCCTGTTTCCGGTGGGCAACATGACCAGCATTAACCATAACGAGCTCTCACCGCTAGGCCAGATTTTAGATATTGGTTGGCACATGATTTTGCCAACTCTGGCCCTTAGTATTACGGGCTTTGCCGGATTACAGCGGATCATGCGTGGAGAGTTATTGGATGTCCTACGGCAAAATTACATCCAAACAGCCCGGGCCAAAGGGCTACCGGAAAATCGAGTCATCTACGTCCATGCGTTGCGCAACGCTGTAAATCCGCTCATCACCCTATTGGGCTTTGAATTTGCCAGCTTACTCAGTGGAGCCTTTATCGCTGAATACTTTTTTAACTGGCCAGGGTTAGGACGCTTAATTCTGCAAGCCGTAACAGCTCAAGATCTGTATCTTGTGATGGCAAGCCTGATGATGGGTGCGGTGCTACTGATTGTTGGCAACCTCCTAGCAGACCTGCTGCTCAAGGCAGTGGACCCCCGGATTCAACTGACAAAAATGAATTAGGAGTAATCGAGGGGTGAAGCAGTAGTGAGTTAGGGCTAGGAAGTGAGGTTCTCCTCATCTGCCCATGTCCCTGCCACGGACCCAGCATTTAATTATTTCCAGAGCCAGCTATGCTGGTGGCTAAGCAACTACTGCACCATGACTTTAACCGTGGCATTTTGCAACCCAGGTTGCTTGGCCTGTGCCAAGGTCTGCTTCAGCGCATACTTTTGATTGATAGCGTTCATCAGTTCAGCCTGGTTATGTTGCTTAGCAACAGCCCAAAGATCGGCCACTAGGTCAAATGAGCCAGCAGCATTGCGGGACCAGCCAATGTCATAGTCGCCTGCCAGTACAGCAACAATCTCAGCAGGAACTCGTTGACCATTTGTTCCACGCACCATAGCATTTGTTTCAACGCAGATACCAAGATCACCTAGGGAAGCTTTCAAAAGCTCGGCATCCGTGAGCTTAGTGCGAAATGTATGAAAATGAGACATGGGAATATCCTCTATATTGAAATTGGTAAAATTGGAAACTCTCGAACCTGGGTACCCAAGCGGATAAATGTCCTCAGTGACCTGCCCTACTCGCTTACCTGGTTCAATTCGCTGATAAGCATTTAGAGTCTTTATCCTGAGGGGTATAGTCAGAACAATGAATTGCTTCTTCAGTTAGGGCTGACAAAGGCTGCACCGGACATTTAAGACGATAGTCGCCTGTAAAGAACTGGCAGTTTGCACAAGGGATTTGATGCAGACGCTTGAGCGCAACAATTCCCTCACGCGTTGTTAACCCAATAATCCATAAGCTGCCGAAAACAAGAGTCCAAGCTATGAGAAAGCAAAAGGGGACTAAAATAGGCTGCAGGCTATGAATTAGGTAATGTAGTAGCAGAAACACGGTAAGCTCTCTAATGAATTGATCAACTGAAAAATCTTGGGTGTAAAGCCTATAGCTAAACTCTGATCGAGTCAGCTGCGATCGCGTCCTAACCTATAGCGGCCTAATAAGATTGATCAGGCTCCAGAAGTTACTATTGCTACGTCCGGCGCTGTTGGGAGAACTCAGACATGTATGAGCGCACCAGGCGTCGGCCTAAGCTTCTGCCAATTTGCTGCCAAACTAGCCAGCCAATCAGCGATGTGAGGGTCATAGAGATAGCGTAGGGGAGAAAGATTGGTAGGCCAAAAACCATCAAGATAGCGGCAAGTAATAGCCAAGCCCCAGAGGTTGTCCCTAAAAAAGGGGACAGAAGTCTTAGTCTTGCCAACCGAGGTAAGGTTTCAGGCACATTAGTTTCATACCAAGCCTGCGCGATTGGTAGCAGCATCACTACAAAGACAAGGCCAGATGTAAGACTAATGAACAAACCAACCAGCAGCAAGAAGTATGGTGGATCGGAAGTTCTGGACAAAAGTAACACTTGGGATTGGCGTAATTGGATGGCCTTGTCCGTATTTAGCGGGTCTCTCCTTCCTGAAAGTTAAGGCTTGCACTCGGCTTCAAAACCAACCAACTCACAAAGAAGAAAAAGGTAATACCTAATTGCACGATATCTGTACCGCTCAGGTAGCCATCCTTCAGTAAAGCGACACTTCGATCAGTGATACCAAACAGCCAAAAGGCAATGCCAATAAACCAAATACCAATCTTACGGTTAAGGTTTGGCTTGAAGTCAGAGCGCTCTAAAGATTGCTGGGTCACGGCTTCAGTCCCTATTCACTAAAACTTAGGTAAATTTGTTGAGATAGTGGCCATGGACCCTAGCTTCACACTGAGAACGCTTGTCCACACATCTGTTGCAATTAGCCGAGCTGGTGGCTTTATCACTAGCAAGACAACCAGCTCGACTAACTAAAGAAATCCAATTTGTACTAGTGGACAATGCGAGGCAAGAGGTGAAGCACATCCCGAACAACGCTGTAGCCAGCTAGATCCCAAAGCAGATAAGCTGTAAAGCCAATCATGGCTAGACGGCCATTCCAAAGCTCAGCTTGGGGGTTCCAGCCAAACAGAAAAGCATTGCGGTCCTTATCGTTAAAAGCTTTAGCAACAGGGGGTAGGTTTGTACCACTAGGGTTGGTCATTGTCAATAGCTCCTAAATAAATCTAAACATTTGGTTGTGATTTGATAGTAGCTATTTGCTTCTGTTCCGTTGCTCTGTCAATAGGCGTAATCTATACCCCAGTCTAAAGAGCAATCTTCCAGCTTCTAACCTTGTGTAACGGAACACACCTATCTAGTTTGGGTTTTATACTCTGATCCGATAGTTAAACTGAAAACTTACGCATCACCGTAACAGCAGCTACAGCAATTTTTGGCTTGATCACTATTTAGCTTATAAAGTTCCACTGGCTGCAAGCCCTGTCCTGGAGTTCAGCCGGAAGAAAACTGCTGTAACCTAGTAGAAATGAACTATTGAGTGACGAACAGCTCAGACTACCGTGGGGGGTGGCAATCTGTTCTACGAAATGGCGGTTGCAGTAGAGTAGGAAGTCCGAGATGGCAAAGGTAGCACTGTTGATCGAAGGGAGGATCCAAGAGCCGAACTTCAATCTGGAAGCAGGAGTGACTAGTAATGTCGAGGTTTTCAAGCAGGTTCTGCAAAACCCAGAGGTTGGTGACTTTGCTGATGTAAAAGTTCTGAATCAGCCTGAACGCTTGATAATCCAGCAGGCAATCGAAGCAATATTTCGCGATCGCCAGAAAAACGACCTGGTACTGCTCTATTTTTGTGGGTGTGGCATCAGGGATGAACGGGGCAAGTTATACCTCACCACTCAAGACACCCGCAAAGATACCCAAGGAAAATTGGTAAAGTCAACGGCGGTGCCTGCCGACTTTTTGCAGGACGTCATGGATGATAGCCACTCCCGGCAGCAGGTGGTAATTCTTGACTGTTGGGTTGAAGGCACTCCGCCTAGCAACTACGTGAAGGAACAGACACAGGTAGCTTCCGCACAAACACAGGCACAATCAACTCAGCAGTACAGTATCGACATCAAGCAGCAGTTAGGTGGGCCAGGACGAGCAATCCTTACTGCTGTGACGGCAATTCAGAATGATTTCCAGCAAAACTCGCCTCTAGCCTACACAAATTACTTGATTGAGGGGTTAGAGACGGGAGCCGCAGATCTTAATCATGACGGCAGTGTCTCGCTTAACGAGCTGCATCAGTACGTCCGCCGAAAGTTACAAAATATCGTTCCCTCCGCTCAGCCAGAAATCTATCACGCGGGTACTCAACAAATTGTTTTAGCAAAAGCACCCAGCAAACATCTCAGGCCGAGGTTTGGCAAACAAGCGCCAAACCTCAATTGGTACCGCCAACTGCGCCCTATTGGGCAGGCTAGTTCTCCAGCCAAGGAAAGCTCTAGAGACCCAGCCCTGTCGACCCAGTCCTCCATGGGTGTTGGTTTTGCCAGTCCGGCTGTGGCCCAAACCACCTCGATAAAAGCAACAACTTACTATCCTGGTGTGCCCCGGCGCACCTCGCGCTCATTGATGGTAGCAGGCATGGCTGTTCTTCTGTTGGGGCTGGCCGGGTTTGTTTATACCTTGCAACGGCAGCAAACAGTTCAAGCCCTGGCTGATCAAAAAAAGTACGAGGCATGCTTGAGGCAAGCATCTACAGTACAGGGAGCTAATATTAACCCTAGAATCCAGAACCTGATTAAGCAGTGCCAAGTTGGAGCTAGCTGGCAAAGTCTCCAATCCCAAGCCTTAATAGGACACACAGCCTCAGTTTGGTCTGTTGCGCTCAGCCCGGATGGCAGAACTCTAGCTAGCGGCAGTAAAGATAGAACGATCAAGCTGTGGAGTCTCCCTGCTGCCAAACTGCTGCACACCCTTTCTGGGCATCGCGGTGATGTTTTATCGGTCGCCATCAGCCCAGATGGCAGAACCCTAGCGAGTGGCAGTTGGGACAAAACGATTAAGTTATGGAGTCTTCCGGCTGGCAAACTGCTACACACCCTTTCTAGTCACGGCAATGAAGTCTGGTCTGTTGCGCTCAGCCCGGATGGCAGAACTCTAGCGAGTGGCAGTAACGATAGAACGATTAAGTTATGGAGTCTCCCCGCTGGCAAGCTACTGCACACCCTTTCTGGGCATCGCAGTGATGTTTTATCAGTCGTCATCAGCCCGGATGGCAGAACCCTAGCGAGTGGCAGTAAAGATAGAACGATTAAGCTGTGGAGTCTTCCCGCTGGCAAACTGCTGCACACCCTATCTGGGCATTCCGGCATGCTCAGATCTGTTGCCTTTAGCCCGGATGGGCAGATTCTAGCTAGCAGCAGTTGGGATAAAACAATCAGAATCTGGAAGCTACCCACAGGTAAGTTAATACGTACCCTTGCCGGCCATGCCGGCTATGTGAATTCTGTTGCGATCAGCTCCCAAGGCCAAACCCTTGCTAGTGGTAGTGATGACACAACAGTTAAGCTATGGAATCTCCAAACTGGGAAGCTGCTGCGTACCTTACCTCAGCATGCAAGCTATGTAAATTCCGTTGTCATCAATCTAGATGGCAACACGCTCGCTAGTGGCAGTCAAGATAAAAACATCAAAGTTGTGCAGCGACGTTGATCTACCTTCGCACAAATTAAGGACTAGCCACAGATGCGGGGTAATAGAGTAACTCGGTGCTGCCGTCGAAACTTCCTAAATAATAAAGGCTAATCGTCGTCGTGGGTAGACGCCATTCCCACTGTGTAGCACCTTGGCCTTCTGGAGAAGAGAACTTGGCAGTGCCGGGACCGTAGGCAGCTTCCAAACGGGTTTTTAATCCCTTAAAATCTCTAGATGCGTGTGGTCCTTCCACGGCGATCGCCGCAGAAGTCAGCCGGTCGTCGTCCAAGTTGAGCTTGACGTTATAAAAGTCATTACCGCTTTGCAACCCTCGATATAGGGTTAGGGCTGGTATTTCACAATCATACAGTCGCCGTGCGATACACCGGACTTTTTCATAGTTAGTCAGCACAAGCTTGTTCGCAAATAACTGTTTCACCTCGGCACTAGATAGTCCCCAAGCTGCATCTATTTGTTGCTGCAGTTCTTGCAAAGTTAGGGCTAGGGGCGTTGTAGGATAACTTGTTCGAGTAGCCTCCGGCACTACTGAAGGTTGGGATGAATTCTGGGCGATCGCGCGCTGTTTACCTGTGCTCAAGGAAGCAAGTAAAGGAATCAGCAATAAAACTGGAACAGGCTTGAGCCCAAGCATTGGCAACCTCCGCCAAATGAAAACTGTTGTAAGTAGTACTAAGACGCTATACCCATGTTTACTTCCACTTCTCCCAAGACTCGTTAAAAATTGAAGTGCCGCGAAAAGCTGTCGGGTTGCCGTTGGAGCGCAACCGCGCCTGGAGCGCTTCTAGGCGCGGGTTACGCCGAGGTAAATTCTCTATTAGTTGATAAGGTGGAACTCCCGTTTCCAAAGCAAAAGCCGCTGTGCTGCCAGCGGCAGCTCCCGCTGACCACTCAAATGCGTGCGTCCGATAAGCTGCTGCACTGATATGACTGGTGGCAATACTTTTGCCTGTTACTAAAAGGTTATTCAATTTGGGCGGAATCATTGCTCGCAAGGGAATTTGAAAGGGATAGGTACCTGCTTGGGCTTGCCGCTCCCCTGGACGCTCAAAGTTACCTGGGCGCTCGGGTGGGCTAAAGGCCATACAGGGATGTAAGTCAATGTTGTAGTGCCCAATACCGACACTATCTGGGTAAATTGTTGCCCGTGAGCGCAACTTGGAACTACTGGGTGCCAACTGACCTTGGCTAAGCGCTAACGGCTGGAAACCGCTTAATGAATTCAGCAAATTTCTGTAGGTTGTGGGGGAAAGCGCCAGTCGATAGTAGAGTTCTTGGTAGTCCTTGCGCGAGATATCTGTTTCGGCGATCGCAAATCCTTGAGGATAGGTGCCATCTGCTCGTCCGATTAATCGTCGTGATTCTCGGATGTAGGGATACTTGGAGAGACCATGCACAGTTCCCATCGGAGAATTTAATCCTCGAAGATAGCGCAGGCGGAAGTAGGGTTGCTTTACACCCGATCCCAGCCTAGAGTCTGTTACACCCGCCGCCAGCCAGTAGTAGTAACCCTGAGCCAGCTCCTCAGCTCGTTGCAAGCTCTCAATGCGTAATCCCCCACGCCACCCACCAGGAACCAGCTGCCCCGTTGCCACCAACTGCTCCCGGCTGTAAATCAGATTATCCACGGGGGTTCCTGGCCGGTAATCATTACCCCAGGTCCAATTCTGCATCGAGACGTCCCCTGGCGTAATCGTTTTGGAATCAGCGGCACGGTTAACACTGCTGATCCGACGGTAGTTGAAGATCAAGGGAAATTGAGCTAAACGAGGTAGTTCGTAGCTGTAGTAGGGCGCATATTGGTTGTAAAAAAGGGGTTTACGCTGGACTTGGGGGGTAGCAGTTGCCTGCATGGCAAAGGTATAGGTATAGCCCTGAGGACAGTACGGCTCATTTGTTGCACTCGAGGCAGAAGGCTCCCGGTAAGAGCGTGGATCAATCCCCAAGCGGTAGGGTAAATCAGCCAAGGCTAAAAGTTCCCCAGTTTCCGTTGCTTCTACTACGTACCACTGACCAGAAGGGGGTGGGACAAAACGGAACACCCGTTTTCGCAACAAAGCAGAGTTTTGTTCGCTATAGGCATCTCCTAAAGTTTGGGATAAAGGATAGGTATCTAGAGCAGAGCCTGGAGCAGCAGAGTGTTGAATTGCTCGTACGGCTTGAATCCGGCCTGGAGCCGTTTGGAGCTCCTTAACTACAGTGTTGGGAAACCAGCGCAGAGTGCCCTCGCCTGTTTTGGCAGCATCCTGAAGCATAGCCAGCAAAATGGCATGACCATCTCGTGGTAAAAAGCACACCTGAGAAACCCAGCAACGGCCTGGATTCAAACTGCCATAGCGTTGAGCAATTCGCTGGCGCAGTTCTAAGTATCCTTGCGGAAAAAACTTCTGGTTTCGTTGTGTTGGTTGCTCATCCAACGCTGCTGTTCCCTGGGCCGAAATTTGTCCGCCTACCCAATTGATAGTGTCGGTCAGGCAAACCGTTTTCCCACTCTTTAACGCTTCGTAGGCAGAGGCAACTCCTGCGATGCCACCCCCCACTACTAACAGATCACAAGACACTGCTGACTCAACTGGCTGAGCTAGAGCTCTAACCGGAATCATAGTTCCACAGAGACCAAGGAAAATTAGCCAGCGGGGGAATTTCATCATCAATTGCTTGATAGTTGTCATAAGAGCATGCAGCGTCCTATAAACTGCTCCTACTCCGCTTTTTTTGAGTGCAGTACTCAGTGCACCAAAGATTGATTTTAGCTGAAAAAGTGATGTTTAAGATACTTTAATTCATCCACACGGCTGAACTTACTCAGCTAGAAAAAAAACTTGCTCGATTCGCTCTAATATCTTCTCTCGGCTCCAATGCGTTACTGCAAAGGAACGAGCCGCTTGCCCTAAGCGCGTCCGTTCTTGAGGATCTTGTGCCAGGTATAAAATAGCCTTTGCTAAGGCTAGGGCGTCCCCAGGTGGAACCACAACCCCTCGGCCCTCAACAACCTGAGCGACTTGAGTACTCAGATGAGCTGTTGCTACTACTGGCCGACCTGAGGCAAACATCCCTTGTAATTTAGAGGGCATAACTAAGTCTGCTGCATCTGAGCGTTGTGGCAACAGATGAATATCGGCAAGATTGAGCAACGCATTCAGCCGCTCAATCGGTTGCAGACTTAAAAAATGCACGTTAGGTAGGTGTTTTGCCAGTTCAAGTAACCGCTGCTTAGCTCCCCCGTCTCCACAGAGTACAAACAAAATATTGACTTGATCAATTAGGAGGCGCGCTGCCTCAATTAAAATCTCTAGTCCTTGCTTCTCTCCCATATTGCCTGAATAAAGGGCCACGATAGTCCCTGGCTTGATTGCAAGTTCAGCACCAAAAAGGCTAGGTATATTTAGAGGACGAATCACATCTGTGTCTACCCAATTGGAAAAAAGGACACGTCGCGACTCATCGACTCCCTTAACTGCTAAACGGTCTAGCATTCTTTCAGAAATGGTAGAAACAAAATCAAAGCGTTGCATTAGCCAGCTTTCTAATGCTGTTGCCAGTTTACGCATCCATCCAGTAGAGAGTAAGCCCAAATCAAAAGCGACATCCACCTCAAAATCCTGAATATGCATCCAAGCTCTGGCATTACTCAAACGGGCCACGATCAAGGCAGCTGGGGCACAAAAAAGCGGTGGTTCTATCACAAACACAATATCCGGTTGCCAGAATAGTCCCTGCTGCAAAATTATCCATAAGCTGCTGAAGGCAAAGGAAGCTAAGTGCAAAATTCGTTTCAGTCCAGATTGCTGGCGAGGGACCCATAGGGGACAACGCCACACAGTGATCCCTGACAACAATTCACGGCGATAACGCCATGCCGAGTAACCTTTAGCAATTTTCCAAACTGGATAGTAGGGAGGTGCTGTAACTACCTGTACCTCATGACCTTGAGCAGCGAACCATTCAGCCATCTCACCCGTGAACTTACCAATACCTGTAAGTTCAGGAACATAGTTAATGCCATATATTAAGATGCGCATAGCATTCTTGAGGACTTGCTGCAGCAAGTTTGTGTATTCATGCTTGATTTAGGCAACTTAGCTTTACTTAAGCTGGAATCCTTGAGTAGAACTAGCTGAATATGGTAGAGCGTAGGTCAACCTCATTATTAGGAGCTAACTTACGAAATCTTCTTGAGCCGATTAGAACTAGTTAGGGCCAACTGTCAGGGCCAAAGCTTCCTTAACTAGTTCCTGAAGATGAGCTATTTCTTTGCGACAAAATTTTTATCTTAGCCCTCCCCCATTTGAAGCCGACAATCTAAAGTAGTAGCTTATAACCAATCGAATAATTTTGCACCTATGTGCTAATTTTTAGTTTCCAATCTTTTTCTTGCACTAATCTGCATTTCGATGATTTTCGAATCAACTAAAAATCGAAACCAGAATGATTGCAGTACATGATATATCAGTCCAACTTTACCATCTAAGAAACCTAAACGGATGAAGTAACTATAGGTAAAGTAGATAAATGATCTTAATAGTACAGGGCTACGGTACCAAATATTGTTTTTGAGCCACCTTTTTTGCATTCTTGGGTCGCCCTTGAGAGATGCTGGTAGCGATCGTGAAGTATCAATTTTTGATTGGTTTAATTGTGAGTATATCTCTTGAGCTTCAGCACTAGACCAACGATTATGAGAGGCAGTCCATTGCTCAAGGGTGATTAGTTGCAAATCTAAAAGCAACCCCTGTAGCTTTTTGGTTTCACCGACAACAACGTAGTGTTGATCGTATAGTCTGTCTTCACAAAACCCTTTAGAAGCCTTGAACAGTCTTAGGTGCCAGCTTGGGTTGATGTGACCAAACCTGATTGGCTTTCCTAGAAAATAAGAAAGCCGTTGCATCAAGTAACCGCTGTACCGTTTGTCATCAGTCGATACTGCTTGATGAATGCTTTGAGCAAGCTCTGCTGAGACTACTTCATCGCTATCTACATGAAGAACCCAGTCATCTGGTTTTAGATTTGCATATTCCTGGGCCCAGTTTCTTTGCTTAGAGTAGTTCTCAAATTTGTGCTGAACAACTTCATAGCCAAAAGATTCAACAATGCTAATAGTTTGATCTGAGCTAAATGAATCAACAACTAAGTATCGTGATGTAAAATCCTTGCATGATTGAATTACTTGTGCAACAGAAGCTTCTGAGTTATAAGTCAGGATAATTGTTACTAATTGAACATCTTTTGTGTTACTAGAAGATTGGCCCATCTTATGTAGTTTAATCTTAAGTTTAAGAGGTAAAATTATCGCGTTGTATAAAGTTATTGGCTAGCCAA
>CADCWO010000195.1:19242-32447 GCA_902806435.1 uncultured Synechococcales cyanobacterium
TTCTTATATAGTTTAATTTTAAGAGGTAAAATTATACGTTGTATATAATTATTGGCTAGTCAAGCCTAGCTAAATAATAAAAAGCAATACTATGAAGTTTTCATGATCCTAGGCTTAATAGGTCGACAAGGATTACCAGCACAAACCATCCAAGCCGGCATATCTTTTGTCACCACAGATCTAGCACCGATAACTGCTCCCTCACCAATCCTGATCCCAGGGCTAACAAAGGTTTCTGCGCAAAGCCAGACATTGTCACCAATGTGAATTGGCTTTGCAAAGAGTTGAAAGTTTGGATCTTGATAATCATGAGTACCAGTACAAAGGTAGGTGCCTTGCGAAACAACAGCCTTTGCCCCGATTGAGATTAGTGCTACCGAGTAGCACTCAACATCGTTAGCTATCCCTGCTTGATCAGCCAGTACCAAGTTCCAGGGAGCCCAAATTTTAGCTTGAGGATAGACATGACAACCTTTGCCTAGCTTTGCACCAAAGCATCTCAACAAAAAACTTCGCCAAGCATGAAATGAGCGGGGTGAAGTCCGGAAAAGTAGCGCATAGACAATCCCCCATAATAATCGAGCTAGTCGATTCTTTAGAGAGAAACTTGCCTGGGTAGATGGATCTACACCTTGCAGTATGTCTGACATATCCCTCCCCCCATTGAGTGTTCCTGGCTACGTCTATCATTCTGGAATTTAGTGGCTGTAGTCCAACCTTGCCCAGCGATGGACTTATTTAAGTCGTGTCGGTAATGTCAATAATAAATACAGTTACGCTAAGCTAAACAGCTACCAATTGTAAAGCTAATGCTTTGTACGAGTGCGAAGAATGCCTCTTATAACCTTATAGGCACTGCTCCAACTTGGCTTGAAGTGTCTTGCCTTCACTCCACCTTTAGCGGTTTTTTCTTACCTCAGCGAATTAAGAGCGATATGTTATTCAAGGACAAAATGCTACGAGGCATTATGCAGATAGGGCACCCTTTAAAGCAGGCTTTAGCCAAATCTTAAATTTCGAATTGCTTCCGTTATTAATTGTGCGGATATAGGTACACTGGCAAAATGCTATGCTACTTGTAGCTTCTGTGTCTTGACTAATCTTGAATTTTTAAGGCATGATAAGAAACGCGGTAGGGGGCTATAGCTCAGTTGGTAGAGCACCTCAATGGCATTGAGGGGGTCAGCGGTTCGAATCCGCTTAGCTCCATTTTTGATGAACGCTTGCTGGTGAATAACTAGCAGTCTTAGGTATACCAGTGCCTGCCTGGTTTGAAAAAGAGGAGAATTCTGTTGAGGGCTTTGCGGTAATCATTAACAGGTCTACTGTGTTGGCGTGATAGCAGTAGTGACTTCTTCTTGTCAGCCGTTTAGAGCTGGCAGCCACTGCCAACACTTGATTTGCCAGTTTTGGCCTGCGATCGCCAGGGCGGCAACGTAACCAGGGCCAGGCTGGAGTGCTTGCAAGGTCCAACCAGTGCCTGCTTGGGAATCTTCATTCACGCTGAGTAGAGCGGCTGCTCCAGGGGCCAAAGATACCTCAAATTGGTTTAGCGGCAAGGTAAGACCGCGACCTTGGGCTTTGACATATGCTTCCTTACGGGTCCAGCAGTTAAAAAAGGCTTGAGCGCGATCGCCCTCTGGTAAGGCTAGTAATGCTGCGCTTTCTTGGGAGGAGAAAAACCGTCGGGCGATCGCTGTGTAGTCCAATGGATGAACTTGTTCCAAATCAACGCCCACCTCCTGATTTCTAACAATGGCGTAGAGAGCGAGTTGATGCGAATGAGAAAGGTTGAAGCGAAGCTGCTCAAAGTTAAATTGCGAGTCAAGGGAAGGTTTACCGTAGGGGCCATAGCAAAAGCACAATTCTTCAGGCAATCGCTTTAGGTAGCGGCTGAGAACTAGCCTTAATATTCCACGGGCAGCAATAAAAGCATCCCGGTCCTTTGGTAAGACAAACCGTTCAGCTCTTTGGCACTCATCCGGCGAGAGTAACTGGTGCAGGCTGTTGAGGCGTTCCGTTGGCAAACTAAGGCTAGCCCGCCAAATATGAACCTGATCATTTCCCAAAACCACAGGTTCTGGAGGAGAAGGCCACGTGAACATACCTATTAACTAACGCAGCTCACAGCTAGGCAGGTGATGAACAATCAGCTGATCAAAAACTAATAACGTCATTTAATGTCATTGGGTTAATCGTTTACGCCCAGCGCGTGACAGGGATCTCTTGAAAATGGTAGCTTGTTAAGGCTATAGCATTCTACTGATGAGGAAGTGCACCTTGCTAGACGAAAAAGCTAAAAAGACAATGCTTCGCAAGCTCCCCCACCCCCTCAACATTTGTGGGGTGAAAGAGAATGAGGAAGTGAATGGCTTTACGCTAAGTTGGGTTACCCAAGCCTCCTTTAAACCACCTCTGATTGTGATTGCTTCTAAAGCGGATACAAAGTCTCACGCCATGCTTAAAACGAGTCAGGTGTTTGCTGTCAGTTTTTTGGAAGCAGGTCAGAAAGACCTAGCTGAAAAATTCTTCCAGCCCCAACGGCGTGTGGGGAATAAGTTTGGTGACGTTGAATTTTACCTAGGGGAAACAGGCTGCCCAATCATTTCAGCTTCCCTTGGCTATGTCGAGTGTAAAGTTACTGGTAGCCTTGAGCAAGGGGATCACTCGGTTTTTTTGGGTGAAGTTATTGCTGCGGGCATTCACCGTGAAGGTGAATCACTTCTGCTGAAAGATACGCCTTGGGAGTACGGTGGTTAACGCCGATCAATCTTCAGTCTGGTGAAAGTCCCTTAGAGGCTAGCCAGTCGCGGTTGAACAGTCGTGACTGGTACCGGGCCCCGCTATCGCACAGAATCGTCACAATCGTGTGCCCCGGTCCCATTTGCTTGGCCAGCCGCACTGCTGCTGCCACATTAATGCCTGTAGAGCCGCCCATAAACAGCCCTTCTTGATAGAGGAGTCTGTAGACGGTGCGCACACACTCGTGATCGTCGATCTGCATGGCGTCATCAACAGGTACCCCTTCCATATTGGCTGTAATCCGGCTGTTGCCAATGCCTTCCGTAATCGAGCTGCCCTCTGGTTTAATCTCTCCTGTCTTGATGTAGCTGTAAAGGCCACTACCCATTGGGTCAGCCACAACGGTTTTGATCGCCGGATTTTTCTCCTTTAGGTACATCGATACCCCGGCCAAGGTGCCGCCCGTTCCGGTGGCAATTGTCCAGGCATCGATCTTGCCATCTGTTTGTCGCCAAATTTCTGGCCCAGTAGTTTCATAATGAGCCTGCCGATTCGCGAGGTTGTCAAATTGGTTAGCCCAGATTGCGTTTTCCATCCCCTCAGCTAGTCGGCCAGAAACTTTGACGTAGTTCCCCGGATCTCGGTAGGGCAGCGCAGGCACAGTTTTTACCTCTGCCCCTAGTGTTCTTAAGGCCTCTATCTTTTCTTGAGATTGGGTTTCTGGAATTACGATCAGGCACTTGTAGCCTTTGGCATTACAGATGTGCGCCAGTCCAATACCTGTGTTTCCGGCTGTACCTTCAACAACGGTTCCGCCTGGCTTGAGCAGACCTTTGCGTTCAGCGTCTTCAATGATATACAGCGCTGCTCGATCTTTAACGGAGCCGCCTGGATTTAAGAATTCCGCCTTGCCCAGGATCTCACAACCTGTTTCGACGCTAAAGCTGGTTAACCGGATCAGGGGAGTGTTTCCGACTGTGCCAATAAATCCTTCTTTAATATCCATTCGATACTCTTAAATCAACTGCACCTATAAGCTTACAGGCCACTTTAGACTGCCGCGCTTCCCTCTATAGGAGAGCAATCACTAAAAATATAAGTAGTGGATCAGCTCTGTGGTTAATTCACCCGGTAGGTACAAGCGCTGCTGCATATCGGCTAGATCTCGGTAGGGGCCAGAAGCTGAGCGGTGGTGGATAATTGCTTTCGCCAGAATAGGATAAATAACCGGGATTTCCACTAAAGCTTCTAGGGTTGCAGTGTTAGGGTTTACCTGCTTAACAGTAACTAGACTGTCGGGATCGTAGTAGCAAAACTGGAGAACGGGTTCTAAGGGCTTCAGGCGCGCTAATGGCGATCGCAGTACAGCGGCAATGTCTTCCAGACAATGAAACTGCACCCCTGATTGAGTTAACTGGACTAGCGATCGCGCCTGATGAATCGACAACCCGGGTAAACGCAACCAGTCATCCACACTAGCCTGGTTAACATCAATCTGCACGCCAAGAGTTGCTGCTAGGGCAACCTCTTCTAAAGACTTAAATCGATAGTGGGGATCGGCTAGCATCCGCGCCCTAGACAAATTGAGTGCTGCAGGACGAGAGATCGATGATTGCCAGTTGATCGGTGTCATGGCATAAAGGCAAATGAATTTAACACTTACTCCAGCAATTGTCGTCGCTTTTGCTCAAACTCGTACTCAGAAATCAATCCCTCCTGGCGGAGGCTATCTAACTGGCGCAGGGCTTGGGCAAGGGCACTAACCCTAGCTGGGTCGGCAGGAATGGTGGGGTTAGAGGTGCTTTCTGGTAATAAACCGGAATTGAAGTTGTGGTCAAACTCCGCTTGATTTTGAGACAGATACCATACGCCTTCGATGGCACTGGCAACCTGGGGGATACCAGTCCAAATAAAGAGCAGATACGCCACTCCCCATCCTCGTTGTCCAACGTAGAACTTGTGTAAACCTGGAAGTGTGACTGTGCCTGCAAAGGCAAGGACGGTGGCAAGTTTTTGATCTCTAGGTTTGCTCATAGCAAGTGAAGGCAACGCCGCAATAGTCTCTAAGTAGCCCATGCCCTTTCCTGCGGAATGCTCCACACTCATGTCCGCCTTAGCGGAAACGGCCATCGTCAAATTGAAAGAGAGTCAACCGTAACTTATCTCTATCATATTGCTTCCTTTTTTAGGATGGCGCGTTCGGCGTTGGTTTTTAGCTGTGAGACTATCAAAGCCTTGTGATAGAGAAATTCGATCATTGGAGTTAGACAATGTATATCCCAGTTGCGATCGCTCTGGAGGAACCTAAAAATGCCCATCCAATCCAGGTGAACCCACCTGCTGGTGATCTAATGACACGCTTGTGCCTCGCATAGAACCTGTCAGGAAGCTTAAGGCCACGTAAGCAGGAGTAGCATTGTGGCGATAGGCTCTTCATTGAGTGCAGCTTGACGAAGGCAGAGTTGGGTTGCTGCTTCGGCGGCTAGGACCGTCTAAAGAAGTTGCTCTGCACACCACTCGATTTAGCAGAACGCGAAATTCCACTTGTCAAGCTGCTTTAACTCCCTCAGCAATCCCTAGCAAGCTTATGCCTGCCCCCGAGCGATGTCTGCTTTGACGAGCACTGCATCATTAGGATCGCTTTTTAAGCCATGCATAAAGGATTGATTAGCTTTCAGCGCATGTCGTGGGAAGCAGTTGAGCGAGCGGAGCGACGAGTAACCCTTCTGCAAATTTCAGCCAAACAAGCTCCACTAGGCTAAACCAGCTTTTTGGAATTCTGGCTAAGGTCAGAGCACTAACTTTCCTCTAGATCGATTCCACCACCAAGGTTTAGTGGCCCAGCTTAGTCATCATGCCAGCTTTAAATGGTAGGCCCAAAATACTCAGGGGTGAAGCTACCATGCAGCCCGTAAGGAATATGATGCTTCAAGTGCAGACGAGCAACAGGCCCCTCATTAATCCGATTAGCAGCCAAAATCACAACATCAGTGCGGTGATGCGCTGCATCGTAGACGAGCGTGAGAACCCAACCCTCTGCTTCCGCGTTCCCCAACGGTTGTGGTTGGGGTACAAATACGGGTTCTCCGACAAACCCCCGTGGTGCAGCGCTCCAAATTTCGCGCTGATCGGACTTAAGATTAAGCTTCAGAATCGCCTGTAGTGGTGCGTTACCCTCTTCCTGGTGAGCGGCTGCTAGGTAGACTTGGTGGTATGGTTGGCCCATCTGTTGTGGGTGAATATAAGGGAACTCACAGCAGCGCTTTTCTAGAAGCTGACGCTCTACCGTTTGAGATTGTAAGTTGAGCCGGTAGCGCCAGAGTTGACCTGGCGGCAGAGCCGCAAATTCAATTTCTCGAAAATCTAAATGGTGATCGATTGCTGGAAAGTTTTCGTAGCAGATGGAGTCCACAATAATTTTCCCGTCTTGCTCGAAAGCATTGGCATGGTGGAAGACAAAGCAAGGGTCAGTTTCCAAGACTTGAATCTGCTTCCCCTGATCACGGGGGATAATCCAAATCCGAGTCGGCTGTTGGGAATGAAACTTCAAGCACTCCCCCGGTCCCCGCAACCCCACTATGTAGGGGATCAGGTTCAAGCTCACTGGGTTTTGAAAGAAGATGCAGTAGTTTGGGGTAATCGCAAAATCGTGCAGAAAGGCAAATCCGGGGATAGAACGGGCCTGTTGCTCGACAACGTCACCCGCTTGATTTAACTCGTAGATGGTGAGCGTTGTTGAGAGGCCGGGCTTAAGGCCAAACCCGACCAGTCGGGTTTCTCGCTCTTCGTCCCCTAGGTCAATGCGAGGGTGGGCTGTAAATCCGGCATCGTTTTGCAAAAGGCCGTTCAGCGTCTCTTTCCCTAGGGTTTCCAATGTAGATGGGTCTAAGCGGTGCGGAGAAGCTGCCTCCCACAGCGCTAGAAGTTTACCGCCCCAGTAGAGCACCTGAGTGTTAGCAATGTCTTTTAGTTTGAGATCAAAAGCGTTTGCCAGCCAGCCACCGGGCTTTTGGGTGCCAAACACGCCCCGGTAGAGAATCTTACCCACTGCTTGCTCGGCTAGGTAACCTTCGGTTCTAACAAAACGACTGCGAAAGTGAGCTTTGCCATCCTTAAAGGAGATCGCGTTGATCATGCCATCGCCATCAAAGGGATGCTGTAGCTGGTGGCCACCAATTTCTAAGATGCCGGGGCCGTTACGAAATAAGGTTCCCTGCAATTCTCGCGGGATTTCCCCTTCAATGTCGTCAATCCAATAGTCAAACTCCTGAGGTTGCGAGTCATTCCCCCGCTGCCAGTCTTTGGGATCGTAAGATCTTGCTTGCAGAGAGGATGGCTTTTGAGCGGGAGTCGTTTGCATGACGGGATTACCTTGAGCGCCTTATTTAAACTAGATCATTGCTGAGAAGTCGGTTGCGCTGCGTTAGTCCTCAACTTGCTCGGCTAGCTCAGGTTGCGGAACTAACTCTGCGATTAGCGGCAAGAAACTCTCGTTGCTCAGCTGAGAACCGGCAGAGGTTGGCTCTAGTGCAGGTTGAGTCTGGGTGATGCCTTCAGGCTCCTGGCCTGGTAGCCAATTGACCAATGGCAAGGGTAAAAGCGTGCTGAGATTGGTGATCACAACTAAGAGCCATAGCGATTGAAAGTTTGTCTGCGTAATACCCAGCCAGTACATCAGCAAGGCACCAGTTTCATGGGAGAGCAGACTTGCTAGGTTGGTGATCGACATCAATAAAGCGAAGAAGGTTGCTTCGATACCGGGTGGGCAAAGGCGGGCAGCTAAAACCAGTACCGGCATATAAGCTACCTGCCCCATGACGGTCAGCACCAGGCTGTCTCCGAGGCTAAACCAGCGATCGTCAATGCCCAGGCTGCGGTTGGTATGGGTTACCAGCAACAGCGTCGTCATCCCTAGGACTGTGGACAAAATGGTTGTCCAGAAAAAGATCCGGCGGACTGGCACCACTCTTAAAAATCGCTGGAAGATCCAAACCCCGACTAAAGCAGCCACACTCGTCGCGAGGCGGACCCGCCCTAAAAACTCCGGTGCGAACCCTAACTCGTTGGTGGTAAAGAAGAAAAAGGCGGCATCTGAAGTCGGCGTTGACTGCCAGAGAAATAAGAAAGCGGTAGGCAACCAGATTTGCTTTTGGGTGATAGCTTGACGAAGTTGGGCAATTTGACTGCGGGCAACATCGAGGTTGGGGGGCTCATTTACTGGGGCTTCGCTGATCAACCAGGCCGCTGCCGAAACTAATAACGGAAAAGAGGCAGTAATGGCAAAGACGGTATGCGTGCTGAAGTGTTCTAGAAGAAAGCCACTAAAATAAGCGGTAATAATTCCCCCTACTGCACTTGTGCCCCAACACAGAGATTGCAGGGAGCCAGAGTCACTCAGCGATTCCTGGCGGGCGCGTTCGACGACCAGAGAGTCAACAATCACATCGCTAACGGCAATAGAAAGAGAACTCAGTGCGATCGCGGCGGTTGCCGCCCAAGCCGAGTGAACCACTGTTGCTAGAGCCACCCATGAACCCATGCCTAGCAATCCCGACAAGACCAAGTAGGAACGGCGCCGGTAACCGAATAACGGCACACTATCCGATAGAAAACCAAAAACAGGCTTGATCACCCAGGGGAGGGCAGCAACACCCATCAAGGCTGCTACTTGAGCCGGGCTCAAGCTCAGTTCATCCTTTAGAAAAAAACTAATGGCCAGCCGCGCTAGCCCTAGAACCCCCTGCACAAAATAGACCAGTAGGATGGCGACTAGTTCCACGCTAGGTTCTTGCTGCAGAAATAGCGATCGCTTTAATAATGCTTTCAACTTGATCACAGAATTGGCAACAAACATTGATAATTTTTAACAAATTTCAATGTTCCCATAATAGTCTGAGCAACCTCGGCCTGCCGCTTTTAGAAGTGGATCTTCACTAGAAGTCATCTCAAAAATAGACTGCAAAGTTAGGGAATAACTCTAGCTGCTAACAATGGAGTTCACAAACGCTCAATGGGAGGTTATGGCTCCACTCATTTCTCAAGCCCCTTAACGTGCTCGTAGCAAAGGCTAACCTCGTGGGAATAGCAGAGATGTGCTTAATAGCAGCTTTGTGGACACTCAATTTTTGAGATGGCCTCGAAAGAGCTGGCGCGACAATGCTTGAAGTGTCACCAATCCCAAGCCTCATTAGGGAAAAGGAACTAGATTTAGGCGGGTACTTATAACCCGGAAAGCACCTACCACCACAGAAAAAGTCAGGAGATACCCTCAGCATCCTAGAGCAAGATCAACAACTCAATTTCTCCGAGCAACAGACTACCTTCTGACCTGCCAGATTGATCATCTATGTAAATTCAACCGGAAAACAGCAATTTGACTGAGAAAGTCATGAGGTGTAACCCTGGTCTGGGATAATAGAGCGGTGATGCTGAGTTAAAACATGACTAAAACAGCATGGGTCTTTCCAGGGCAAGGTTCCCAAGCAGCAGGGATGGGTCTAGATCTGCTTAACATTCCTGCTGCAAAAGAGCGATTTGCCCAAGCAGAGCGAATTCTTGGCTGGTCTGTACCCCAGATCTGCGGCAGTCAAGAGGATAAGCTCTCACGAACTTTTTACACGCAGCCTTGCCTGTACGTCGTATCTACCTTGCTTGCAGAGCTGATGTTACACCGGGGTAACAAGCCAGAGCTGTTAGCAGGCCACAGTTTAGGTGAATACGTGGCCCTTTGCACGGCAGGCGTATTCAGCTTTGAGGTGGGGCTAAACCTCGTCAAGCGGCGAGCAGAGTTGATGGATCAGGCGGCAGGAGGTGCCATGACGGCCTTGATTGGGTTTGACCGGCAGCAGTTAGAAGCTCAGATTAAGCACATACCAGACGTTGTCCTAGCCAACGATAATCACGCCAGCCAAGTCGTGATTTCCGGTACACCAGCAGCCATAGAAGCGGTGCTAGAGAGGGTGAAAGTTAAGCGGGTCATTCCCCTGAATGTGAGTGGGGCATTTCATTCCCCGCTGATGGCCACCGCCGCCGCAGAATTTCAGCAAGTTTTAGAGCCTATTGTCTTTCAGCCAGCCCAGATTCCGGTACTGTCGAATGTAGATCCCACCCCCGCGATCGCCGCCGATAGCTTAAAGCAACGCTTAATGGAGCAAATGACTGGCCCCGTTCGCTGGCGAGAAATTTCACTACAACTAGCCTCAATAGGAATTGAGCAGGTGATTGAAGTTGGCCCTGGCAAAGTGCTGACGGGTTTAATTAAGCGCACTTGCCCTGACATAGGGTTAGAAAACGTCAGCAGTGTTGCTGAGATTTCAGCTTAAGCCTCCCCTTGCCGTGAAGAACCGCGATGTCTTGATGGGTAGCCGTGAACCTGCCATTAGTTTGCTCCTCTACCGCACCTTTAAGTGGTCGGTGGTCAGTCCGATGTTTAACGTCTATTTCCGCGGCAAGGTTTATGGAACTGAACAGGTCCCTCACCAAGGCCCAGTCGTGATTGTCAGCAACCACGCTAGCGACTTTGATCCACCAATTTTATCTAACTGTGTGCAGCGGCCCGTCGCCTACATGGCAAAGCAAGAACTGTTTCAAGTACCCATTCTTGGCACCTTGATCCGCTGGTACGGTGCTTATCCAGTCAAACGGGGGGCGGCAGATCGCAGCGCGATTCGAGCGGCATTAGCGAGCTTGGAAGCGGGGTGGGCAACTGGCGTCTTTTTAACTGGCACTCGTACGCTTGATGGGCGAGTTACGGCACCCAAGCTAGGTGCTGCTCTATTGGCGACAAAGGCGCAAGCTCCCCTGCTACCTGTGAGTTTGTGGGGCACGCAAGCAATTCTACCCGAGGGAAGTTCCTCGCCCCGGCCAGTACCTGTGACAGTTCGGATTGGAGAGCTGATTTCACCGCCGCCCTCTACAGACCGTGAACAGTTAATTACGGTGACGCAACAGTGTACGGATATCATTAATACACTGCATGCTTTAGGGCGATGAGAAGTCTTTTCCAAGCTGTTGTATAGCAGTTGTGGGGCAACTTGAAGTTGATGGAAATTAGAACAGAACTGGCTGGGATGATAGATGAAGTGGAGTGGAAATGGTTGATTCCCCATGCTAAACGTAATGCGATCGTGGTTGTGATCAAGGAGTTGGACCTGCTGGATGTGGGGGTGGCGATCGCGAACGATAACGTTACCTCTGTACAGCACTGGATTGGGGAACAATTAATCTATAAGCCGTCTACCACTCAACTTGCTAGTTGGAATCAAGACACTAGTCGCAAGTTTACGGCACTGATTGTGCAACCCTATGTTTTAGTTCAAGAGAAATACCAGCCTCCCATCGCCCAGTAGACTGTTACATAAGGGGCTTTAAGGCTACTATTACTCACTTGACCCGTTTCTTGGATCTATGCAACTACAAAACTCCCTGCGGCGCACCAAAATTGTGGCAACTATCGGACCTGCTACTAGCAGTCCGGAAGTCCTGCGGGCGATCATTGAAGCAGGGGCAACTACGCTTCGACTCAACTTCTCCCACGGTACCTACGAAGACCACCAGCGAAGTATTCAGTTAATTCGCCAAATTTCTTTCGAACTAAACCAGCCAGTTGGTATTCTTCAAGACTTGCAGGGACCTAAAATTCGCTTGGGTAAGTTTAAGGATGGGCCGATCCTTTTAAATAAAGGAGACAAGTTTATCCTCACTAGCCAACCCGTTGTTGGCACTTGGGAGATTAGCGCCGTTACCTACGAGCACTTAGCAGATGAGGTTCCTGAGGGAGCGACTATTTTGCTCGACGATGGCAGAGTAGAAATGCAAGTTGAGCGAGTAAACCGTCATGCACGAGAGCTGCAATGCCGGGTAGTTGTTGGTGGTGTACTCTCTAACAACAAGGGCGTAAATTTTCCAGGCGTTTATCTATCGATCAAAGCGCTGACAAGTAAAGATCGCAAAGACTTAATCTTTGGCTTGAATCAGGGTGTAGATTGGATAGCCCTGAGTTTCGTTCGTAACCCCCAAGATGTCCTTGAGATCAAAGAACTGATTTCAAATGCTGGCAAACAAGTTCCGGTAATTGCCAAGATTGAGAAGCACGAAGCGATTGAACAATTAGAAGCGATCCTTTCCCTTTGTGATGGTGTCATGGTGGCACGGGGTGATCTAGGGGTAGAACTTCCAGCGGAGGAGGTGCCCATTTTACAAAAGCGATTGATTGCAACGGCTAATCAACTGGGTATTCCAGTGATTACGGCTACGCAAATGTTAGACAGTATGGTCAATAGCCCTCGCCCAACAAGGGCAGAGATTTCTGATGTTGCTAACGCGATCGTTGATGGTACTGACGCAGTTATGCTTTCAAACGAAACCGCTGTAGGCAAATATCCGATTGAAGCCGTAACGACTATGGCTCGCATTGCGACTCGGATTGACTGTGAGCACTCTATCCATAAAACCCATAACTTAACTAGTGCAGGGCAATTAATTCCTAATGCCATTAGTCAGGCTGTCAGTCAAATCGCTGTCCAACTCAATGCCGCAACGATCCTAACCTTGACTAAAACAGGTGCTACTGCCCGTAACGTTTCTAAATTTAGGCCTGGCATCCCAATCTTGGCGGTAACACCACACGTTGACATTGCTCGCCAACTACAGTTGGTATGGGGAGTCAAGCCCTTATTGGTACTGGACTTACCGTCTGTAAGCCAGACTATTCAAGCAGCTCTGAATGTTGCTCTGGAAAAAACACTAGTGGTAGAAGGGGATCTTGTTGTGATTACAGCTGGTACTCTACAAGGGATTCCAGGCTCAACGGATTTAGTCAAAGTTGAGATTGTCACAGCCCTACTAGGTCAAGGAAGTGGTATTGGTCAAGGTTCTGTAAGCGGCCGAGCTAGGGTTGCTCACAATGGCAAAGGCGTCAGCAACTTTAATCCAGGGGAGATATTGATTACTCAGGGCACTAATGCAGACTCAGTAGATGCTATTCGCAAAGCAGCTGCAATTGTGACAGAAGACTCTAGTAAGACAAGCCATGCAGCAATTATTGGCCTACGGCTAGGAGTACCAGTTATTCTTGGCGTGAAAAACGCAACCAAGACGATTCGAGATGGGTCAATCTTAACGCTGGATGTTCAACGGGGATTAGTCTATTCCGGGGCTATTGGTAAAAGAAGGTGAAGGTAATGCTAGTTCTCGCTCAAGATATACAAGGCATCATATTGAGGTGACTGCTGGTAAAACTTAGCAATTCGCCTATCACTTAAATTCTCAATGAAATTATTGGAGATAACCTTGGGCTTAAATCTCTCAATCAATTCATAGACGTTATAGTCATAGCTAGTCATACTTTTATAAGTAGCAAGACCATCATTCTGATCGAGAGAAAACCAAAAGAAATTAATATCTTTACGAAAAACATTAAACTCTATGTTGCCGTCATAGACAAAGTCTTTTGGGCTTGTAAT
>CADCWO010000196.1 GCA_902806435.1 uncultured Synechococcales cyanobacterium
CTAAGGACTGCTCCATTCTCTCACGAAATACACAGGTCTAGAACACTACCGGGTTTCAGGGATTGTCGTTAAATCTCATGAAACCTTTTTCTTGCAATCTTTTCCAGCTTTTTGTCCTGTACTAAGTTCCTGATTTAGCTTTCTCAATGCTGCCATGTCGAGCGACGTTGACTCTCGAACTAACGCCAGGTTATCTGGCTGTTCAGACTCAAGTTCAACTTGCCCAGGCTAAGGTGACAGTCGCTCGATCTGCCAATTTCCATCTTCAAGACGGTGATAGGACAAGCGATCGTGGAGGCGATTGGGGCGTCCCTGCCAAAACTCAATCGCGATAGGTACCAGTCGGTAGCCACCCCAGTGAGGGGGCCGGGGAATCTCCTGGTCTTGATATTGCTGCTCTAGCTCTACCAGACGTTGCTCTAGAACCTGGCGATCGCTAACAACCTGACTTTGCTCAGAGGCCCATGCACCCAAACGACTGCCCCAAGGACGGCTGTAGAAATAGGCATCGGACTCCTGCTCTGAAACCTGCTCAACCCATCCTTCAATCCGGACCTGACGTTCTAGGCTTGCCCACCAAAAAACCAAAGCAGCCCAAGGATTTTGTCCTAACTCTTGTCCTTTCCGGCTGTGGTAGTTGCTATAGAAGACAAAGCCTTGCTCGTCAAAGTGCTTCAAAAGCACCACCCTGGCTGAAGGTTTGCCCGCCGCTGTAACTGTCGCTAGAGTCATCGCGTTCGGCTCCAGTAGCTGTGCTGACAAAGCTTGGTCAAACCAGATTTGAAACTGCTGGAACGGATTTGGCTCAGCTGCCTTTTCGTTGAGTCCTTTCTGGCTGTATTCTTGGCGAAGATCAGCAATAGATGTATCCATACTTTAATTTTTTCCTGATTGCTACTCTAGTGCTAGACAATCTAAGGCTGTACTGAAGCTCTTTTCCTTGTTTAGCCATTTTGTTAAAGGACACGCACATCAACCACCCGCGCGGCACGACGTGCAGCTTCCAAACTTCCATCGTTATCTTCATAAACAATCTAGTCTGGGTGCAACCCCCAACCACTTTGCAGCTAGCAGAAAAATATCGAGAGCAGGCTTTCCCTGTGCTACATCGTCTTTAGCCACAGCGATTCAGCCCATGTCTGAAAACAGGTTAGGAAGGTATCTGCCAGAGTACTGTCGCAGTCAATGCTGAGTGCTCTGTAAGGCGGTAGCGGTTGGGTAGGTTCGGTATTTATGTGATTTTAAAGTATTCATACTCTTGGGCTGAAACCAATGATTTCACACATCAGCACTAAAGATTTCACAAGAGCGAGGAACTTCTCTCAGCCTTCTTCAGTACAAGCGCTGCACCATTATTATAAGCAACTCGATACTGCCTTGATTCTATAAACCCCCCATAGTTAGGGTTGGTGTAGGGGATAAATACCGCTACATACTGAAAAGAGTCATAGTGAGACTCCACATACCCAACCAACTCATTGATAGCCACAGCTTGATGGTGCTTGAGCTCCTTGACGCTCACAATCCTGGTGCGAAAGTCATCTCCTGTCACCCACTCTAGCCCTTGAACGGTTGTCAGGCTGTGCCGATCCGCCAACACCGGAAACCACTCTGCGATGCGATCATCCTGCCAGGACAAGGAATTAGCTAATACAATAAACTTTGCTTCGGAGGGCGTATTTTCTTTGATCCAGGCCATCGCACTTCGTTCATCAGGTGACAAACCGATAAGACGGCTGGAGTTAGTGTAAATAAACTTCGTCGCGATCAAGATGCAGAGAACAGCAATGACACCAAGCACCACTCCAGACCTAGGTAATGGACGCTGAGATAATGGATAGTCTCTAGCCAACCGTGACCCAAAACCTCGAGCAGCATTAATCCTATTCTTAGTGAAAACAACTCCCCGCGTCAGAATTGGCCTGACAAACTGTGCCAAACCCACTGCGGCTAGAATTGCTATTGGCATCGTGGCAGCCGTAGCACCATGTCTGGGTGTAGTTACATGGATAGCGATTAACCACACTGGAATCACCCAATCTCTTCTGGCAAGACTCAATAACCAACCAATTAGGGCAAGGACGCCTAGCGGTACATTACCAAGATTATCGTTAAAAATTCCTAACAGTGAAAGTGGGCCTTCAAGCCTAGAAGAATCCCATTCCCCCGTTTTACTGGCGGCCAGAAACGGATCAAACCCATGTCGAATTAGGACCGTTAACCACCAGGGAGAAGTCACGATTAAGGCTATAGCCGCCAAAGCAATAACTAAGCCCACTCCACGCTTGCTAGGCTGCCTCGATAGAACCAGGAGCGATATTGTGACGAAAGTTGTGATTCCCCATTCTAAATGGGATAAGGCTGCCATCGATAGAAATAGCGAGCAATATAGAAGCGGTCTAACGTCACGCTTTAATTGAGGAATACGATTGGCCTGATAAGCAGCAATTAGACAAAAAAAAAGCCTACGGATCGTGTAACCCCACCCCCCATGATTGGCCATTCATAGGATCTTGGTATTAAGGGAAAAAATAAACAGGTATATAAAAAAACTAATTTATTGTTGGTTAACTGGGACGCAAGTAGAACAAACGCGCCAATCGAAAGTAGGTTGAAGCCTAATGGTAAATATCGAACAACATCTAAAACATCAAGCCTGAGCAAATCAGTTAGAAAAGCTACAACATAAAAGGCTAAAGGGGGATAGGCAAAGGGAATGGCTGTTCGGTTGTACTCTACTACTTCAGGCAATATATAGTGGTTTAACCGAATGGCTTCAGACATTTGAGCAAACAGTGCCCCATCATTCAGGGCGAAGTCATAGCTAAAAAAGTAGGGAAGTCGAACAAGAAGTCCGAGGATGATTGATAAAGATAGGCACAACAGCAAGAAAGGAATTTCTTTCTTTGGACGCGTTGCCCAAGCTTCGGTTTGGAGAATATTCTTCACGTTGTCAATCACCTCATCAATTGGATTTCAGGGCAGAAGCTACCATCTGACCAATCTTTTTCCCCTCACGGATCGCGTAGTTCGTTCCCCGATCTTCGGGATAAATCTGCGCCATGGTCGAAATGTAGAGGCCTGGCAAGGGCGTCTCCATAGCTGGAATTAAATCACTGTAGTGGCGGACCACAATGGGTTGAGAATAGCGAGCTCGCCAGACATGATGCCGCTGAATCCAACTTCGATCGAATTTAGGGAACATGCGCTGTAGATAAGGAATGCAGTAGTCTAATACCTGCTCGTCTGCCATTCTGTAAAGTTTTTCTGTCTCTGGTAAGTACTTAGAAAGATAAACAATATGGCGTCCACCATAGGTTTCTGCAGGTTCAAAGTTAGTGTGCTCGATCACACCCACGAACGGAAAAGCTGGATCATTGACGTTCAGCCAATAGGTATCGGATAGGCTCCGGTCGAGTTCTAGCACTAAGCAGACATTTGCTAGATACTGAATGCTTCTGAGCCGATCCAGGTACTCGTTTGAAACATGGGGCTCAGCCAGCTTAGCGATTATAGGCAGGGCAGTTGTTGCAATCACTGCGTCTGCTTGGATGCTACCGTTAGAAGTCTTCACCCCTATCAACCGTCCATCTTCCACAAGCAAAGCTTTTGCGGCAGTACCAGTCTTGAGCTGGCTACCTCTAGACTCGATTTCGGTGGCAAGGCGTTCTGCTAGGGCAGCAAAGCCACCTCGGTAGTAGGCCAGTGATTCTGCACCATCCTTGCTGCGGCTGCCACCTCGTAGCTTCAATTTGTTCCAAAACCAAACCGCAGAAACTTCAGTTGCAAATGGCCCGAACTTGCCGCGAAGCAGAGGCTCCCAGACAACTCGATAAACCTGGCGGCCACACAGTTGCAACAACCACTCCTCAGCGGTTAGTGACTCCAATACCTGCCATCGCTTTACGGTACGAGCACGCACTACCAACAGGCCTAGCCGGATTCGATTGACAAGGCTGAGGGGCTTGAACCGCAGGAGATCTAAGGGGGAGCTTAACCGAAAGAAGTTCTTGGCGTAGTACATTCCTGTACGGGTTGGGCGGTAAACAACCCGGTCTTCAGCTTTTAACTCCTTGACCAGCTGCATGACATGCTGATCATTGGTGAACCAGTGATGATAGAACTTCTCCAATCGCTCTCCATTCACTTCAAAGCTGCCTGCTAGACCCCCAACGTCCGTGCTCTGCTCAAGTACGGTAACCTTAATCCCGTGACGGGCTAGCTCATAGGCTGCGGTTAGACCTGTAAAGCCAGCACCGATGACGACGATGTGAGGAGATCCCTGGCAATCAATTCTGCGCTTTAGCGGGGGTGCGATGGGAGATTCTTTGTCGGCCATGACCTGGCTCCGGCGCTTCAACATTGCTAAGAAAATGGCTCCGACAAGGGTTACGGGTACCCAGAGTAATAAATGCACTAAGAGAGTAAATACAGCCGCAGTTTCTCGATCGCAGCCGTAGGAGATCAGACCCAGCATCGTGAAGTAATCAAACGTACCGACGTATCCGGGGGAACTAGGGATAAGCGTCGCTAGCGTGCCCAAAGCAAGGGAAAACCAAGGCCCAAGCGGGGCACTATCTGCTTGAAGTGACCAAGCTACTGCTGCAAAGACTCCGCCTTCAAAGGTCCAGGCAATGATGGTTAATGCTAACAGCTGCAAAGATAGCTTGGGCGATCGCAGCAGTGAGAGTGCACCGAAAAGTTGCTGAAGTCGTGCCTGAGTAGAAGCAGCAGCATTATGCCCTAGCCAACGCCTATAGGACCAGCGGAATACTTTCTGGACCTGATGGGGTAGGAGCAGCAGGGTCAGCAACCCAATCAGGCAGGCTGCCGCGATCGCGATAGTAGCGTTGACAAAGAGTGGTGGCAACTGATTGACTGCCACACGGCTCAAGCCAATAAAGCCAATAAAGAAAAAGGCCAGCAGGACGAGCAGATCGAGTAGCCGCTCTACAACCAAGGTTCCCAGAACTCGCATCGCAGGCGATCGCAGCTCATCGCGAAATCCAACAGTCCGGAACACATCACCTGCTCGAAAGGGAAGCGTGTTATTCACCGCCATGCTGACCAGAAAAGGTCGGATGCAATTGCCTAACGGCAACTCCGGCTCAAATACTCTCAGCATCCACCACCAGCGGGTAATCCGCGTCCAAAAACCAAATATTAGAAAAACCAATGCAAGTAATAGCGGGCCACGCCTAGCCGAGCTGACGGCGGCCCCGATTGACCCCCATTCCAGTTGGCCAAAGGCCAAGTATAGAAATATAGCTGCCAAGGTAAATCCAAGCAGCAACCGACGGTACTGAGTGTTAGCGTGGAGAGTACCGTTGGCACCCCGCACAAACTCTGTGATGCTTTGGCTACGCGTCACGGTTCTCCTAGGTGAAAACGTTTGATAGGATAAGAAGTAGTGGATTGAGTGCGTTGATAGGGCTTGTCTAAAATGCACTGAAGGGTTGTAGGTCCCCCAGCAGCTGATGAGCGTGGAATGATTAGAATTTAGAGCTCAACTTCATACTCGGGTGCAATTAGAGAGTGGAGTGTCTTGAGCTAAGCCAAAACAGCAGTACGATAGTGTACCGCATTTTGGTTCCTTTGTTGGTTATCAGGCTAATCAAGCTTGAGCTTTAGTAACCCGCCAATATTGGTGGCGTGGGTACCACCTCTTCTGGACTAACACTTCATCTGCAGACGTACACTCAATACTCCACTAAAAAAACGGCGGATTTGCTTCCCCGTTTCTCGTTTGGAATATCAATTAGCCTAAATCTTACCATTAGTGGCCAGTTCATCTACTGCCTAAAGATAGTTGATCTCTATTATTCATTTGTAATAAAAGGCAGCCTTGAATGAAGAATAGGGGGGAATTGAACTGGCTATCCAGATTTTTGTTCTGATTGGCGCTCTTGGCATTTGCGCTGACCCACCACCACTGAGTGTTGACTTGCCTCAAGACCTGCGGCGCGAAGCGGGTTTCCACAACGCTCGAAAATAGTAGCTGAGAAATAGAAACAGCCCCCCAAAGCCAAGGAACAGCAAAATGCGCCAAATTGCCTTGACTTCGGTTAGGTCAACCAAAAATAGCTTGGCAACAACCAGCAGTAAAGTTCCCAGCCCCGCTATTCGCAGCCCTGTTAAATCCCGCCGCAGCCCAGTGATCAGTAGGGTAACACCATAAAAACCCCAAGCCATTGTCACAAAAACATTACCATCCGGCAACGCAGACAATTCTCGCCACAACCACCCTAAAAAAGCTAGATGAACGAAGAGTCGATAGGTCTGCGCCACATTACGTCTTTGCGTAGTAGATGCAGCTAGCCCCAGGGCGATCGCACTGAGGTCAGTAATTGCCCTAGGGCTGAATACGACCCATCCCTTGACTGGCTCAGCTAAACGGGCCAGCAACCATAAGCCAACTATTCCAAACAGAATATGAGTGGCGATCGCCAAAGGTCTTTCACCAAGGCGATCAGCAATAAAGTGGAGTACAGTTGCCTCCACAGCTAGTGCCAAGAACAGGAGATTACCATCTAATAGCAGGATCAAGGCGATCTCGAGGAGGCTAAAAGTTACCAAGATGTGGGTGTAGGCTAGTTGCCTACCGGCAGCCCAACGCCGTAAATACCCGGTAGCCAATCCATAAAGAAGTGCAGCACCAAGCGTCAGCCAACCCCAGGCTTGGTCGGATGGCCAAATCAGTTTTGAAAGACTCAAAACTATTAGCGGCGTGAGCACCGTCATCAGATGAGTGTGAACACTTCTCAGGCGGGGGGCGCTGTAGGATGAATCAGGTGGAGTGTAGGTGGCATCGGGCCACTGCCCTGGGTTGCACATCCACCTTAAATCACGGATCACCGGCAGTGCCCAAAACACCAACCAGCCATATAAGATGCCTGATTGCAGCACCCAGCGTCCTCCACCAGAAATACCTTCTGAATAAGCAATCCCGAAGATCAGCCAACTGCCGCTGAAGGCCGTCCAGAGTAGCGATCGCCACCCCTGGAACCAGTAAATAGCACTAGTACCGCCCAAGATCAGACAAGTATAAACCACCAGCCCTACCAAGCTACCCTGATCTGTATCCAGCAAAAAAGGTGTCCCTAGCCCGCCAGCCATCCCGATCACTGATAGCACCGCTTGCTGTTGGCGCACTGATAAACCAAAGGCCAACAGCGTCACCAGTGTCATCAAGCCAAAGGCAACGCCATAAGAGACAAGAGCATAGAGTTGAAATGCAGCAAAACTAGTGATCTACCAGGTGGCGATGCTCCCTCCTAGTAACACCTGGCTCAATGGCCGTCGAGGTCCTTGAACACGTAGACCAGTAACGAGTAGAAGGCACCCCAGCAGAAAACCAAACCAAACACGCACGGGTGGTGTTAGCCATCCCTGGTCTACCGAGTACTTGAACAGAAATGCCACCCCTAATAGCAGTAGCCCAATCCCGATTCGATTCAGCCAGAACTCCTCGTCCCGGATTAGGTCAAATCGAGGCCTAGAAGGGGTTGCTGGAAGCTGGCTGGTGGCTGGAACAGCTTGAGGCTGTGGCAGTGCAGGCGGACTGGCAGGCTCGCGGGATACTTGCTCCAAACTGCGATCAATGCCCTGCTCTCTCAATGTTTGCTGCAGTTGCCGCAGCAGGTGTTGAAGTTCTACAACCGTGCTCTCCAATTGCTCTATCCGCTGGTGGAGGGAGCTATCTTGGGGGTCCTTCATCTAAGTTTCTCTACGCAGCTTGCCTACAATCCTACTTGCTGATCCTTAGGTGGTGATTTGCCAGCATGGCGGTCTTTTAACTGTCCCGATTGAGTTTTAAGCATCTAGAGATTGCTGAACAGGCTCAGAACCAGCATGCTACGGTAAGGATTAATAATTCAGATGCAATCAATGGCCGTTGCTGTTTCGCTCCAGAACGTCTACAAGCTCTACAACAACGTTCCGGTTGTCAATAACCTATCTTTGACTATTGAAGCTGGCGAAATCTTTGGGTTGCTCGGACCGAATGGAGCTGGCAAATCTACAACCACCCGGATGCTAACCACTTTAACCAAGCCATCCCAGGGACAAATTCAAGTTGCAAATTATGATGTGGTTCGTCAAAGCTTACAGGTGAAGCAGCGAATTGGGGTTGTGCTACAGCAAACGAGTGTTGATGGCGATTTGTCCATTTGGGAAAACATGGAACTGCATGGGCGATTGCATCACATTCCTGAGCCGCACCGCCAGCGGCAAATTGAGCGATGGCTAGACTATGTAGAACTGTTAGAGCGGCGGAACGACCTGGTAAAAACTCTGTCTGGGGGTATGAAGCGGCGCTTGCAAATTACCAGGGCCCTGTTGCATCAACCGGATATTTTATTTTTAGATGAACCCACCGTAGGTCTTGACCCCCAAACACGGCGACGGATTTGGGAAATCATCCTCGATTTGAATCGGCAAGGCATGACAATTCTTCTGACAACGCATTATATGGAGGAAGTTGAATACCTGTGTGACCGGATTGGCATTATTGATGCTGGCAGATTAATTGAACTGGGCACTTTACAACAGTTACGCCAAAAGCACGGTGAAGGACTGCTGATGAAACAAACCGAAGACCGCTGGGAATACCAATTTTTCTCCACCTTGGCACAAGCCAATGCTTACCTAGACCAGCAGCCTAGTAAGACTGGCATGATGGTGCGCCCGGCCAACTTGGAAGATATCTTTGTTGAACTTACTGGACGCAATCTTGACTAATGGATAGCGCTGCGCAAAGGCATCCCTCTCGCCGTTTAGCAACCACAATCGAAGCAATTTTGTACTTAAAGGCACAGCCACTCACCTTGAGTGCAATCGCCGAGTATGCAGGTTGCGATCGCACCACAGCCGAAGCTGCACTGATTGAACTGATGGATGACTATGCTCACCGTGACAGTGCCTTGGAAGTTATGGAAACTGAAGAGGGTTACAGCTTCCAACTGCGAGAAGCCTTCCAAGACCTGATTCAAAATTTAATCCCTGTTGACTTAGGGGTAGCCGCCCTGCGTACCTTAGCGGTGATCGCCCTTAAAGGTCCGATTGCCCAAACAGAGCTAGTCAATATGAGAGGGTCTGGGGCCTACCAGCAAGTCCAGGAACTGGTAGAACGCGGGTTTGTTCGCAAGAAACGCCAATCTAGTGGCCGCTCTTATTCCCTGCGCGTCACGAACCAGTTTTACCAATACTTTCAGGTCGAGCAACTCCCAGCTCTTTAGGTACACTCAAGTATTACGAATACTTTTTGCTTGTATGGGTACGGGAACTACCCCCAGGAGAAGCTTTAGGGTTATTCGGCTGTCGGCATAGTAATTGCTTTCTAAACTAAAGTTGGCGCAGGTTCGGTATCCCACATTCTGAATTGGGCAATATAAACAGAAGAAGTGTAAAAATGGTTTAAGCAGGATATCTAGAGTATTTATGGTTTTTAACTCTGACAACGCCAGCTTTATTGGACCTGATCCAGAAGAAATTCAAGGTAACCCCTTGTTGAAGTATCTTCAGAACCAGTCCCCTGACGTCTTAGCACGAGTCGCCAAATCGGCTAGCCCTGACATTAAACAAATTATTTCGCAAAATGTTCAAGGTCTTGTTGGCGTCCTGCCTTCGGAAGCTTTTAATGTGCAAGTGACAACTGATCGAGAAAACTTAGCTAGTTTGCTTGGTTCCGCGATGATGACCGGATACTTTCTGCGGCAGATGGAGCAGCGGATGGAACTGGATGCTGGTCTTGCTAGTTCTCTGTCAGTCCACCCAAATCACCCCTTCAAAGCAGAACGCCCCAAGGCTGATCCTAGCTGAGCCACAAACACTAGAGCTATGTCATAATCGGCCTTCTGTCGCCCAAGCCAATATTGTGGGAGCTGAATTTATGCCTGAGCCGAGCTTAGTCTGCTGAACTAATCTCTACGGGTGTTATAGAGCGTCTTTGGGGCTTGAAATGAATGCCTAAAAATGCATCGTAGATGAAACTGGAAACATCTTTGCTGTTGGATATACCCAAAGTTTGGTAGCAGCCTTTACTCGTAAGTAAAGATTGAGTTGCATAGTAGGCCGTTTGCCACTTGTACCAAGGGATTGTCGGCCATAGGTGGTGAATTAAGTGGTAATTCTGCCCCAAAATCAGTACGTTTAGGAGACGGCTAGGATAAACTCTGGCGTTCTTCCAGCGATCTCGCTCTTCAAAAGGCCGATGGGGAAAGTAATCAAAGGTTAAACCGTAGATCAAGCCAACCACCAAAGCTGGAGAAAACCAGTAGTTGATCAAAAACCCGACCTTCGTTTGCTGTAGGGCAACACAGACAATCGCAATCATCAGCACGCGATTGATTCCCCATTCCACCAGGTCGTAGTTTTGCCATAACCGTCGCCGGAAGAAAAAGACCTCATGGCACAAAAAGCGAAAGCTGATTAACCACAAAGGTCCGCCAGTGGAGACAAAGTGATCTGGATCATTTTCCGGATCGTTGACATGGGCATGATGCTGTCTGTGCACCCGCGTGAATACAGCAAAAGGAAAGCCTTGGAGGAAGGCACTGATCTGTCCTAAGCCAGCATTTACGATTCGGTTACGGTGGGCAACACTGTGCGAAGCATCGTGGATCACGGGTCCTAACAGATGTAGGGCTAGGATATTAACGCTGAAGCAAGACCAGTCCGGCCATTCCCAACACCAGTAGCCAAAGGTTGAAGCCACGAGCAGGATGATTGCCGCCAAGAATAGTAAAACTGTTGGGTTAAAGTCTCCGGGCGGACCGAGTAATTCCTTTGGGAAGGCTGATGACGGCTGATCCTTAGGTACGGCAGTCTTAACGACGTTGTTCAATCGACCTCCAATTGGGCTACAGAACTAATCGCACTAAAGTCAACCCGAAATCCACCTGTCAGGGCTTGGATAAGCCGAGATGACCGGGCTAATGTTCTCTATAAACATCTTAAAGTGTTATACCTGACGCGGGCACTTTTGTGGCTTGAAAATCGTCAGCTACTGTCATTGAGTTGTTTGAGGAGTTTTGCGCGATGTTACAGGATAATCAAAGTCTACTCTTATCTTCAGGTATAGGCTTAAGCCTTACGGCACTCACTGCTTTGTCCTTGCTTGGCCCTTTGAGTCTTAGAGGATTAGCAGAACCTGATCTACCGCAAGTTGACCCGGCAATTAAAACGGGTTCTTCTCAGCAAGCAGCTTCCCCTACCACTCGCCCTCAAGCAGCTAGCAACGCGCAGCCCCGATTTACCTGTGAGTGGCGGGACAGTCAGTACACAGTGATGTATCATCCCGAAAAAAGGTCGCAGGAATCCTTTGCCTGGGCAACTCCCGGATTACTGGGTGGTGGCTGGACTCCAGAACGTCGCTGTACTGAGATCGCGCGACGATTTGAAGAATACCGACCTGATGGCTTGGTTGAACTGCAAAACTCCCAGCTAAACAACTACAACGTCGTTTGCGTTACGACTCGTCAAAACCCAAGCTGCCGGCTTATCTTCACGGTACCCCCTGGGCAAGATCCTATTGCTACACGTAACCGCGTGTTCCAAAATGTCGTGACTGCCGATAGTGGTCAGCAAACCCAAGCGGTCAACACCTTTGTAGACGGAGACGGTGAGCGAGGTGTACTGGGTGAATTAAGGAAATTAGGCCGTTCTGTCTTCGGAGGTAATAAGTCTCCTGAGCAGCGAGGCCCGATCAATCTATTGCCGTTCTTAGCTCCTAGTGACGGTGGAACCGGCAACGCACTCAAATAAGCAACCCTATTTCCCCTCAACAGGTTGGGTTCAAGAGGCCAAGTCTTGAACCCAACCTCTTGTAGAGTTCGAGTTTCTATCCAGTTGAGCCGAAGCTTGGTTCGGTTTCAGCCGCGACTATCGCTAAAACCTCCCCTGCATTAATCCGAACTTGAAACACACTCATTGGGAAGCGAATTTCGCGTAAGGCTGGCAGGGAAAATTGCTCATCCAAAGGCGCAGTCAACCATTGGACGCGGCGCAGGTGAGGATAATTTGGGCTTAGGCCAGGGTTGTAGTAGTAACCACTGGTCACTTGACCAATATAAATTCGCCCGTTAAGTTTTGATGGGTAAACTGCAAGATCAGCGATCGCAATCCGGTGGACGAACTGCAGGAGCTGGCTAGCATAGATTGGGATGAGCCTTGGCTTAACATCATCTAAGCAGCACGCTATAAACCTTTGCCTAAAAGCCTCACGACTGTCTTCCAGCTGGCTTAAATCCCCCATTTTTGGCCAGCCAATGGCAATCTGACTGGTGTCAAGGAACAGGTCAGCTTCATCTGTGCCGGGTTGGATACACCACACGCGAGGCTTACTTGCCTTTGAGTCTGGCATGATTCGCTGGCGAGGTTTGAAATTCATTAATAGCAACAGATAAAAACTTATCTCTTCAATTTGAACTATAGACCTATGAACTCCGACGCGACTCAATCCTAGTATTGAAGGAAAGCAGCTTGATTCGAGCAATGTGACTCCATGAACACCTTTTGGGTTAGGAATCCATTTCCAAATTTCTGCATTGGCTCTACCAATCTTGTTCGCTAAAATAGCGCCAAGCATTAGCCCAAGCTTGGCTTAACGATTAATCAAAATTTAAGTTTCAACCGTTCCAGATCTCAAATTCTCGATCACGCCTTCCTTCAAGAAATTTTTTATTTAAATCACAGTGAGACTAAAGGTATGAGTGACAAAGCTGAATTACTAGAAGCGATCGCAGGCCGAAACCGGGGGCTGCTAACAACGGAGCCTGAAAAGCAAGCCATTTTAGCAGCGGCGGCAAACTTAGAAGTGCACAATCCTACACCTCGACCTGTGGAAGCACCTGAGAAGTTAACCGGCAACTGGCGTCTGCTCTACACCACCAGCCAAGGGCTTTTAGGATTTGATCGCTTACCGTTATTAAAGTTAGGCCAAATTTATCAATACATTCAGGCCTCAGAGGGCAAAGTCTATAACATTGCCGAAATTTATGGTTTACCTTGGTTAGAAGGCTTGGTTAGCGTTGTGGCCCGGTTTGAACCAGTATCAGAACGCCGGGTAAACGTGAAATTTGAGCGGGCAATTACCGGGTTGCAGCGATTAATGGGCTACCAGTCTGCTGACAGCTTTGTCCAGCAAATTGCTGCCGGGCACAAGTTTACCGCTCTAGACTGGTCCCTTGACAGCCGGAATCAACAGGGCTGGCTAGAGACTACCTACCTGGATGAGGATCTGCGGATTGGCCGAGGAAACGAGGGTAGTTTGTTCATTTTGAGTAAATAACACATTTATGCCTCGGCCTGTTCTTTATGTGGCAATTACGCACCACGGCTTTGGTCATCTGACTCGCACTGCTTCCGTAGTGGCTGAGATCCAGCAACAGCTACCCGACCTGCTCCCGATCCTGGTGACTAATGCGCCTCGTTGGCTAATTGAAGCCTATCTTCCTGGCGATTTTATTCATCGCCCTCGGGCTCTGGATGTCGGTGTGATTCAAACTGACAGCTTGAGCGTTGACAAAGCTACCACCCTAGCCAAACTAAGGCAGCTCCAAGCTCAAGCAAAATCCCTAATTGTCGCAGAAGTTGATTTTATTCAACAGAATCGCGTCAGCCTGATCTTGGCCGATATCCCCCCGCTGGCAGCCGCGATCGCTCAAGAATCTGGTATTCCCTGCTGGATGACCAGTAACTTTGGCTGGGACTTTATCTACCGTGCTTGGGAAGGTGAGTTTGTTGAGATTGCCGATTGGATAGCAGAGCGGTATAGGACCTGCGATTGCCTGTTCAGGTTGCCGTTTCATGAACCAATGAGTGCCTTCCCTCGGGTAGTGGATGTCGGCCTCACCGGAGGTACGCCCCGCTATAGTACGACTGAACTACAAGCTGCATTGAACTTGCGTGATCAGCCAGAGCAAACCGTATTACTCACCTTTGGCGGGTTAGGTCTTAATCAAATTCCTTACAGGAATTTAGACCACTTTCCCGACTGGCAGTTCCTCACTTTTGATCGTCAGGCACCCTCTTTACCCAACCTGCGATTGCTTAGCCACCCCTATCGGCCGGTCGATGTGATGCCTCTATGTAGACAGGTTGTCTCTAAACCAGGTTATGGTACCTTTGCCGAAGCCTGTCGCACCGATACACCCATTATCTCGATTACCCGCGAAGACTTTGCCGAGTCTGCGCTCCTCCTAGAAGGGATTAGAAATTACTGTGATCATCAAATTCTCAGCCCGGAGGAATTTTTTGGCCCCACCTGGCAGTTTCTACACCAGCCGCTGCATCCTCCTGCCTACTCTCAACCCATTGACGTTGGGGGGAATGAAGCGATCGCGGATGCTGTGGTTGACTTCTTCCGCAAAGGGGGTTGATTCACTACAACACATCCTTAGCCATTTAGGTCACTGAAAAACTACTAAATGGTATAGCCAAAAAATCCTACCAGAAATGTACTTAAACAAAAATCTCTGGGATACCGTTTGGTGTCCCAGAGAATAACTTAAACTACAGCAGTTTAAGTTCTAGGCCGAGACTGGATCAGCTCAAGGCTGGGGATTAACAGAGAATCGTCCTGCTTGGTCAGGCGATTGTACAGCTTCTCAGTGTTCGGGAAGTTGGCCGCAGGTAAGGTTGGGAAGCGGCGATAGGGAACGGTATCCTCACCAAACGCTTCAATATAATCGGAGCTATTGACTAGCGCACTCACAAAGCCGCGCACACCTTCAGTTGCCAAGATCTGATTGTATTTGCGGATTTCTGCTTGATCTTGGGGGGCGCGGCCCAAGAAGTGCTTTGTTCCTAGTTCCACAACTTTAGTGTTGGGGTAGGGTGTATAGAACTCTTGGATATAAAGCTTAGAGTTTCCAATGCCCTCGATAAACTCCTTAACTGTAATCTCCCCATTCCCCAACCTACTTTCTAGGACCGTAAACTCATTGCGGACAACATAAGGATCAATATTGCGCTCAAAGATTTGCCGGTAGGCAGCCTGAATCAAGGTGTTGACGGCTACCTTGTCTAGAGTGCTAGTTAGCTTGAAGACCTTGGTCTGCTCTCGCTGGCGGGTTACCCCTTGCGCTGCACTAAATTGAGCGGCAGGCTCAGTCCGTTGCTCTTGCACAGTACCCAGTTCGACGAACCGAGGTGTTGTCTGAGCTTCCGGTTGAGTTCCGGTTGTGCCAATACTACCAACCCGTAGCGATCGCAGGGCTTGCCCAGCCGGAGTCAAGTAACGCTCATAGGGTACAGTATCTTCGCCAAAGGCTTGATTGTATTCTTCGCTATCCAGCAAGGCATCAATCAGAGCATAGAAGCCTTTCTTAGCACAGATATCAAAGTATTTATTGGTTTCTTGACGCCCATAGGTTGGACGACCCAGCAAGCGACGGTGAATATACTCAATCGCCTTAGTGACGTAGAGCGAAGTCCAGTACAAGTTGCGGAATAGATCAGACTTAGCTAGCTGCCGGATGAAATCGCGCACCGTGATCTCACCATTCTCCAGTCTAATTTCCCATACCTTCAAACGCTGGCCATCATAAACATCACGCCCAAACACTTGCAGATAAGCACCTTTGATCACTGCTTGGGTGGAACTTTCTGAGAATTTGACACTAGCGCCCTTGGTGCGGCCGTTGCTGCTGGGGATTTGATCTAAGCGGAAAACCTTGGAGCCCAGCGAACCAGGAAATTCACCTCGTGCCTTTGGGTTACTGAGTTGGTTGTCGGTCCCAGGGCCTTGGTGGATTAAGATCCGGCGGGTATCCTTACCGAAAGGTGCAGGCCGAGTGCGAGGATTGCGGGTTTCGTTGGGGAAGATGGCTCCAAATTGAATTTCTAAAGGATCATTACCGGTTCCGTAGGGGTGCTGATCCGGTAGGGGTTGTCCGTAGTCGGCAAACGTGATCAGGAACTGCGGAACTTTGCGGAAGGGAGCGTTGTATTGCAATAGCTCTTGTTGCGGTCCCCAGTTGCGGCATTCTTGGGCTTCTTGGCCTAGACCACGCAAGTAAGGTACCGTTTCTTCACCAAAGTAATCTGCATACTCAGTCGAATCGACCAGAGCATCAACCAAAGCGGGCAAACCACCTTCAGAGACGATCGCAAAGTACTTTTGCACTTCTTCACGGCTGCTGGGACCACGACCCAAAAAGTGCCGGAAAGCTAGTTCTAGAGCACGGCTGTTGGTGAAAGGTTCGTAAAATTGCTTTCGGTAAAGTGATGACTTCCCTAAACCACGAATAAACTCCTTCATAGAGATGTCGCCGTTCTTGACGTTAATCTCTAAGTAATTTTGCGACAGATTATAAGCACGGGTAATATCCCGCTCGAAAACCTGACGATAGGCAGCCCTGACAATCTCGTTTTTCTCCGAGGCAGATAACCCCGGTTTCATCACAAATTTAGGTCGCCGCTCTGCTGCGTTGAAATAAATTTGCGGTAACTGTAAGCCTTGCAGATCATCAGAGGAGCGTTGCCGGACTTTATCAGAAGGACTAGGCGCTTTGAACTCGTTAACCAGAACCTCGAAGTACTGGCTGACAATCTCTTGGCCTTCCGGATCATTGCGGAAGTAACCAACTGCAGCCCGACGCATCTCTTGCAGAGCAACGATAGTAGCTTCACTAGAACAGGCAGTTTCAATTATCTCGCGTAAGCCCCGGACATTGACGGCAATGATGTTAGGGTCCCCTGCGACAATTGCGTAGGTGGTGTACCGCAGGAACCAATCCATGTCCCGCAAAGACTTCTGCATCCGCTCTGGACCATAGCGAGCAATGTTGATTGGTCTAAAGGCAATAGGAGTAGAATCACCGCCACCAGGAGACGTACTAAACAGGGATCGTAGACCTTCTAAAAAGCTACTGCCCCCACCTTCGACAAAAGTGGCTGTTCCTAGCTTCACTAGATCCCTTCCACTTCCACCTGCAGAGGCACCAACCATTGCCTCTTGAGGCTTAGGCCGGTTCAAGTAAGCCATTGGGGAGCCACCGACAAAAATCCGGTTAGCAGCCCGTGAAACAATGATTTCAGAATTTTTCGTTAGCGTTGCTGCAATCTCTAGACGTTTAGTCCCAGAGTTCAAGAAGACAGCAAGCTCATCAAGTTCTCCGCGTTGTAGAAAACGATCTTGTTGCTCAGCTTGAATAATCGTTGAAGCCGGTACCGTTTGGTAGAGCTGCGGACGAGCGACCGAGCTTCCTCCACTTGCCTTAACACTCATTGATTTAGAAGGCTCCCTTCAGACTTAACTGTGTCAAAACCTGACTAGAGGGCTATCTAGACGACCCGTCAAAAACTTTCTTGTTAAGAAATTAAAAGTGATTAGCGAGGCTTTACAAAAAATTGTGATCGCCCAGACATAGCCCAGTTCAGTTCTTAGATTAAAACGTTTTGGACTGAGTTCACTCGTTTCTTAACAAATGTGTAGCACTTTTTTTCTGACGTGCGCTGCTTTGAGTTCACCCCCACCCTAGATTGCCCCCTGAAACAATTTTAACCCTAAGACTGCATAGCCTCTGCGTAGAACTGAGGGGTATTTAGCTCTGCTTATATCGAACCAGCTTTCTTGTTTTTGAACATGAACAGAAATTAATCTGGTGTGACGTAATATTACGTTTTGCTAAGGACCTGTTAGCTGTCAAGCTCACCGGCCAGTACCTTTGCGATCGCCTGCTTGGCATTTGTGCGAAACTCTGATACATCCACACGACCTAAAAACCAAACAGCCAAGAGCATCCCGATCGCTTCCAAACCAAATACCAGTCCATAAGCCAGCACAGGTAAATCAAATAACTGCTTGCCAAGATCTAGGAGAGCACCTCCGGCAACTGTTGCTGTGGCCTGGGCGACGGCTTGAGCTAGTCCCCAGGCACCAATAAAAGTGCCTGCTGTTTCCGCCGCCGTTAAATCCAGCATCAAACTAACGGCCCCATTGGTGGTGACGCCAAATCCTAGACCCAGAACAATCATCGAAATTTGGAGTAGCGCCTGGGCACGGGTAAAGCCTGCCAGAATCACCAAAATGAAGCAGGCTGCTACAAGCAGACAGCCAAGCTTGGTTGTTCTCTGCTTACCGAGGCGAGGCACAATCAGAAAACCCGTGGCGCTAATGCCAACTAGCGTCCCAATGCCCCAAAAAGCATTCAGGCGAGTACTCTCGGACACAGTCATGCCAAAAACCTCGCCCCCATAGGGTTCTAAAATGGGTTGCTGTAGGAATAGGCTGATTGTCATCACCAGCAAAAACGTGAAGAAAAGCCCGGTTTGACGACTGGCTGTTAATACTCTCAAAGCGGTACCCAGCGTAATCCGGTCTTCTCGGTCTACTAAGGTCGAACGAGAGCGGTAGCGCGAATATTTTCTCTCAACCCCTGCAGTAGCCAGAAAAGCTAACCCACAGACGATCGCCGGCACAATCAAAAACAGCCGGTTAATCGAAGCCTGGAGGGTTTCAATCGTTAAGCCTTCTACCAGCTTGGCACTAACTACGGCCCCCAAGACAATACCCACCATCAACATTGACCAGACAATTGCGACTAGCTTGGAGCGGTTGTCTTCATCAGAAACATCCACCAGTAAAGCAGCAAAGGGGGTTGAGCCACAGCTAATAAAGACACCATATAAAGCAAACATTAATGCCAGCAAGCCAACCCAGCCATAGGTCTGCGTGGTCCAACCTGCAGTCCGTAGACTGTTACCTAGCTGCCAGGTAACCTGCACCGCCAGGAAAGAGCAGATAGAAAACAAAACAGCACTAATCCAGACATAACCTGTGCGGTGGTAGCCAAAGAGCGGCCTAGCGTCGGACTGTTGCCCGAACCAGACACGGACTGGAGCAACAAACTGGTACATCGCTAGTACACCCCCAGCGATCGTTGCCGGAACCGCAAGTAGATTCCTGTCGATCAGTACCCGATTTAGCACCCCCAAGGTGAGGATGGACATAATGCCCAACCCCATCTGGAATAGGCCCAAGCGGAACATCGTCAGTAAGTCAATTCGGGTTAGAGGTTTGGGCTGGACTGAAGCATCAGGCTCAAGGCTAGGTAAATCACCGCTTGTCATAACTAGTTCGAGTAGAACAATACAGGTTTTTATCTTTTAAAGATCAAAGAAAAAGGCTAGTTCTGACAACACAAACAACATAGCCTTTTCAGCTCGCCTTGAAGTTATTGATCAAGGTTTCAATTAGCCAAGGTTATCAATCCAACCTCCCACGGCAGTCTCGGCATGAGAAACTCCCCATATTAGGTCGAAAGCGTATGCGAAGCTTATGCCCCAGACGAAAACAGCTACAAGTGTCTTTTGCCTTAGTCTCTTACTTAGGTGACTGCGCTCAAAAGGAATGTACCCTCTTATAAGAAATCAAACGTAATCGCATCTCTGCTTATGGAGTATTTTTACGGACGCTTAACAGGCAAACATGACGATCGTACTTGGCAAACTATTCTGGCAATGATCTCTAGCTTAGAGCGATCCGCCACTAGATTATCTGTAACTAGCCCTAAACCTGACAATTTGAGTTATTGCTGCGTTGAACTTAACTAGAGCCAGAAATTGTCATTTTGTACTGGCCTGGGGCAAAGGGTCGTATTGATCGTGGAAAAATAGCACTTGAGGCTCAGACTCGATAGACTCAAAGTTGCTGTGATTGTCCTTACCATGTCAGATTCTCAGGCAATTAGCGCCGCAGTTCAAAAGCTTTACGATACTTACCCATTTCCTCCCGATCCGCTTCTGGATAGTGCGCCACCAGGGTATAACTGGCGCTGGAATTGGTTGAACGCCTACAACTTCTGCACAGGTCAAAAACCTGATAAGCAAGACATTCGGATTCTCGACGCCGGGTGTGGGACTGGGGTTAGCACTGAGTACCTAGCTCATCTCAACCCGAAAGCGGAGATTGTGGCGGTTGATTTAAGCCCAGGGGCTTTGGCCGTCGCAAAGGAGCGATGCCAGCGATCGCGAGCTGAGCGGGTAGCATTTCACAATCTCAGCCTTTATGACCTAGAACAGATTCCCGGATCGTTTGAGCTAATTAACTGTGTGGGGGTACTGCATCACCTCCCTGATCCGATTGCCGGAATTCAAGCTTTAGCTAACAAGTTAGCTCCCGGTGGCTTGCTCCATATCTTTGTCTACGGCGAGTTAGGGCGCTGGGAAATTAAGCTGATGCAGCAAGCGATCGCACTATTACAAGGCAACCAGCAGGGAGACTACCGGGATGGCGTGAATGTTGGACGGCAAATCTTTGCCGCATTGCCGGAAAACAACCGGATTCGGCAGCGCGAGCAGCAGCGCTGGTCTTTGGAAAATCAGCGGGATGAGTGCTTTGCGGATATGTATGTTCATCCTCAGGAAATTGATTACACGGTTGAGTCACTATTTGAGCTGATTGACGCTTCCGGGTTAGACTTTTTAGGATTCTCAAATCCTCAGACCTGGCAACTGGAACGTTTGCTTGGCAAAGAACCGGGGCTAGTGGCGCGGGCTAAAAATTTGGATGAGCGAGCCCGCTACCGCTTGATTGAACTGCTTGATCCAGAAGCAGTGACCCATTATGAATTTTTTCTGGGCCGACAACCTCTACCCAAGGCCGACTGGTCCAATGACCAAGCTTTGCTCCAGGCAGTGCCAGAACTGACTCCCTGCATTGATGGCTGGCCAGGCCAAGTGTTATTTAACTGCGACTACCAAATTGTTCGTCTATCAGACCTTGAATTCCAATTTCTACAAGCATGCGAGGTAAACTCGGCCCATCAAACTCGCACGATCAGCGATATTTTCGAAATTGCACCTTTGGAGCTAGAGCAAGTGCGATCGCTGTTAAAGCAGCAATTAATCTTACTGACAGCGCGATTGTAAGCCTAGGCATTCTGGCTGCGACCTAGTAAATTCCTGGACTATTTCATTAAGTATTGTTACCTGAGCGTGATATGATTACTTTCGGCCTGTGATCAAGTACCTGAACCAATTTCTAAGCCCTGTGGAGCTGTCACCGCCACCTCAAACTACCTCTGAGCCTTCAAACAAAGATGAAGCTCGTTCTGTTCCGGCAGAGCCAAGCTCTTCGATGGCAGAGTTTTATCAACTGAGACAAGAGCTGCTGACCTCCACGCTGATCCTGACCGTTGTGATCTTTGGCTCTGTATGGTTTTTTTATTCCTTAAACATTGCCCTAAATTATCTACTTGGGGCGTGCACAGGTGTGGTTTACTTGAGAATGTTGGCTAGGAATGTTGAGCAGCTTGGAAGGGAAAAATCAAAAATTGGCAGTTCTCAGTTAGCTCTTTTTGCTGGGTTGATAATTGTCGCAGCCCAATGGAATCAGCTACAGATTGTGCCCATATTTCTTGGTTTTCTCACTTATAAAGCAGCAATTATCATCTATATGCTTCGGACTTTGTTAGTTTCCAATAGATGAAGCAGATTTCGATGCCATCATACGAAGAGCCGCAAACTAACCACTTGTGAAGTTTTAACGAGGTTGTGCAAGTCATGCACCAAAGCAGTCTACTGCTAACTGTTCCTAACACCCTTGATTCCATGTTCCTTGCCAAAATTGAGGTGGGCCACCATCTTTACTGGCAACTCGGCAACCTAAAGCTTCATGGACAGGTTTTTCTCACCTCTTGGGTTGTAATTGCTATTCTGGTAGTCGCTTCTCTAGCTGCTACACGAAACATCCAGAGAATTCCCTCAGGTCTCCAAAACTTGATGGAATACGCCCTGGAATTTGTTCGAGACTTAGCAAAAAACCAAATTGGCGAGAAGGAGTACCGGCCTTGGGTTCCGTTTGTCGGAACGCTATTTCTGTTTATCTTTCTGTCGAACTGGAGTGGGGCTTTGGTGCCCTGGAGGCTAATTAGGCTCCCCGAAGGCGAGCTGGCTGCGCCAACCAACGATATCAATACGACTGTTGCTTTGGCGCTACTAACCTCACTGGCTTACTTTTACGCTGGCTTCAGCAAGCGGGGCCTGGGTTATTTTGCCAAGTATATCGAGCCTACACCTATCCTATTGCCTATCGCGATTCTAGAAGATTTTACGAAGCCGCTTTCCCTTAGTTTCCGTTTATTTGGTAACATTCTGGCGGATGAACTTGTAGTAGCGGTACTTGTTCTGCTGGTTCCCCTGTTTGTGCCGCTGCCAATTATGGCCTTAGGCTTGTTTACCAGTGCCATTCAAGCCTTGGTTTTTGCCACCTTGGCAGCAGCCTACATTCACGAGGCAATTGAGGGGCATGGTGGTGAAGAGCATGAGTCCCACTCTTAAAGAGGGCTTCCGTCGGTTTTGGGGTGGAAGTCACGGGAATTGCTTTGATTACACTCCCTTACATCAAAAGGTGGTAAGCGTGTGTGAAGTGTAGACCCACCCAGAATGTTAGTTAGTTAGTTTTGTACTTAACAAGAGGAAAATTATCATGGATCCATTAGTTGCTTCCGCTTCTGTTATTGCCGCTGCCCTAGCTGTTGGTTTGGCTGCGATCGGCCCTGGTATTGGTCAAGGCAACGCTTCTGGTTCTGCGGTGGAAGGAATCGCTCGTCAGCCAGAAGCAGAAGGCAAAATTCGCGGTACCCTACTGTTGACCTTAGCTTTTATGGAATCTCTGACCATTTATGGTTTGGTGATTTCTCTAGTACTACTGTTTGCTAACCCCTTCAGCTAAGACTTGATAACGGTGTAGAGGCGTATCTACGTCTCTACACCTGGTCACCTTTAAAGATATTCAAAACTTAAGTCTTTTCTGTCAACCCCTTCTTTGCTATGGGATTTGTGGATAGGACACGTTGGATATCGCTGCTTGCTGTTAGTACTGCTATAGCCACGGGAAAAAGCTATGTTTGATTTCGATGCCACATTGCCGCTGATGGCAATCCAGTTTTTGCTTCTAGCAGCCCTCTTAAATGTGGTCTTTTATAAACCTTTAGGGCAAGCTATTGATCAACGGGCAGACTACATTCGCACAACTAAGGTTGAGGCTCGTGAGCGTCTGGATAAAGCTGAGCGTCTTGCCAAACAATACGAGCAAGACCTAGCAGAGACACGAAGACAATCTCAAGCCATTGTTGCTGAAGCTCAGGCTGAAGCTCAGAAGAAAGCGGCTCAACAAATTGCTGAAGTCCAGCAAGAGGCGCAAGCTCAACTTCAACAAGCACAGAAAGAGCTAGAACAGCAAAAGCAAGAAGCTTTTCGTTCTTTAGAAAGCCAAGTTGATACTTTAAGTCACCAAATTTTGGAAAAGCTTGTAGGTTCGCAAATGGTTTAGTTGGAGTTATGGGGTTTTGAGTGGTTGAGTTATCAGTTCAGCAGGCAGGGCACAGCAAACGTTAAGGGTAGGGATGATGGGAAGTTATATATGGCTAGCCGTTGAAGCCGGGGCGCATGAGCTGGTCGGCTCGGCGGCAGAACTTGCGGAATCAGCAGAAGCTAAGGGTTTTGGTCTTAACTTTGATGTTTTAGAAACTAATCTAATTAACCTGGCGATTATCCTGGCAGGATTAGTCTACTTTGGACGCGGCTTCTTGGGAAACATTTTGGGCAAGCGGCGGGCTGAGATTGAAACTGCTATTCAAGAAGCAGAACAGCGCAAGCAGCAATCAGCTAAGGAACTGGCAAGTCAGCAGCAGAAATTAGCCCAAGCGCAGGCGGAAGCTGAACGGATTAAGGCGGCGGCAGCAGAAAATGCTAAATCAGCAAGCGAGGCTATTTTAGCCCAGGCTGCTCTAGATATTGAGCGATTGAAAGAAGCGGCTGAGCGGGATACGGCTTCTGATCAGGAACGAGCGATCGCCGAGCTCCGGCAGCGGGTTGTTGCCTTAGCCTTAGAGCAAGTTGAGTCGCGGATTTCGTCTACACTCAATAGTGAAGATGACCAACGCAAGTTAGTTGATCGCAGTATTGCCTTGTTAGGAGACCAGTCATGAGCCGTAATTCCTATAGTGCCGGGATCAGTGAGCCCTACGCCGAAGCTCTGATGTCCCTAGCTCAAGCTCACGACCTTGTAGACCGGTTTGGAGAGGATACCAAATTTTTGCTGAGTGTTCTTCAAGACTCGCAAGAGTTACAACAATTTTTAGGTAGTCCAATCGTTGAAGCTGAAGCCAAAAAACAGGTAGTGCGCCGAGTCGTTGGTGACCAAATCCATCCTTATACGCTCAACTTCTTAATGCTGCTTGTAGAACGCCGTCGCATCCTCTTCTTAACCGGGATTTGCCAGCACTACCAAGCCACGCTGCGTAAGCTTAATCGCACTGTCCTCGCGGAAGTGATTTCAACCGTAGAGCTAACAGAGGCTCAACAGCAAACTGTTATTGCTAGAGTGCAGCAGATGTCAGGGGCGGAACAAGTAGAGCTTCAAAGGCGGATTGACCCAGAACTCATTGGGGGGGTGTTAATCAAGGTTGGTTCGCAAGTCCTTGATGCAAGTATCCGGGGGCAACTGCGACGGATTACCTATTCATTGATGAATTCAGCTGGGTAACCGCTGAGTGAACCAAGCCACTTCTTTGCATTGATTCAGTTTTTAGTAACTACACTTAGAGCAACTCCTATGGTAAGTATCAGACCAGACGAAATTAGCAGTATTATCCGGCAGCAAATTGAGCAGTACGACCAGGAAGTTAAGGTTGCTGATGTTGGCACTGTTCTTTCAGTAGGTGATGGCATTGCCCGTGTTTACGGCCTAGACAAAGCCATGGCCGGAGAGCTATTGGAATTTGAAGACGGCACGATAGGTCTGGCCCTGAACCTGGAAGAAGACAATGTGGGCGCAGTTTTGATGGGGGAAGGGCGAGATTTGCAAGAGGGGAGTTCTGTCCGCTCTACAGGTAGGGTTGCTCAGATCCCAGTAGGTGATGCCGTGGTTGGTCGAGTGCTTGATGCTTTGGCCCGCCCGCTTGACGGCCGAGGAGACCTCCAGACATCGGAAACACGCCTGATTGAATCTCCTGCTCCAGGGATTATTGACCGCAAATCAGTGTACGAGCCTTTGCAAACAGGGATTACTGCAATTGACTCCATGGTGCCGATCGGTCGCGGGCAACGGGAGCTGATCATTGGTGATCGCCAAACCGGGAAAACCGCGGTTGCTGTAGACACCATCCTCAACCAGAAAGGTCAAGATGTAATTTGTGTTTATGTAGCGATCGGTCAAAAGGCGTCCACAGTAGCTCAGGTGGTGAATATCTTCCGGGAACGTGGAGCCTTAGATTACACAGTTGTGGTTGCTGCAAATGCGAATGACCCTGCGACCTTACAATACCTAGCGCCTTACACAGGGGCAACCCTGGCGGAGTACTTTATGTACAAGGGCCAGGCCACTCTGGTGGTTTATGATGACCTTTCCAAGCAAGCCCAGGCTTATCGGCAGATGTCCCTTCTCTTGCGTCGCCCACCGGGCCGAGAAGCCTATCCAGGTGATGTATTCTACCTGCACTCTCGCTTGTTAGAGCGGGCAGCAAAGTTGAGTCCAGAGTTGGGTGAAGGCAGCATGACTGCCCTGCCGATTGTTGAAACTCAAGCAGGTGACGTTTCTGCCTATATTCCGACAAACGTAATTTCGATTACCGATGGTCAGATTTTCCTCTCCGCCGACTTATTCAACGCTGGATTGCGTCCGGCAATCAACGCTGGTATCTCGGTTTCGCGCGTTGGCTCTGCGGCTCAGATCAAGGCAATGAAGCAGGTGGCTGGCAAGTTAAAGCTTGACCTGGCTCAGTTTGCAGAGCTAGAAGCCTTTTCCCAGTTTGCCTCTGACTTGGATAAAGCAACTCAAAACCAACTGGCACGGGGACAACGCTTACGGGAACTACTAAAGCAGCCCCAGTATTCTCCAATACCTGTGGAGGAGCAAGTGGCGATTATCTATGCCGGTACCAATGGCTACTTAGATGAAGTTCCTGTTGAAAAAGTGACTAAGTTCACCGCTGGCCTGCGGGAATACTTGAGAACCAGTAAGCCCAATTTTGGCGAACTGGTCCGCAGCGAGAAGAAGTTAGGGGACGAGGCTGAACAGATCTTGAAAGCAGCGATCGCCGACTATAAGCAAAACTTCACAGCTGCTGGTTAAAGGAACATCATGGCAAACCTAAAAGCAATCCGCGATCGCATCGCGTCGGTCAAAAACACTCAAAAGATTACTGAGGCAATGCGCCTGGTGGCAGCAGCTAGAGTTCGGCGCGCCCAGGAGCAGGTTACGGCTACTCGCCCCTTTGCTGACCGTTTGGCTCAAGTTCTCTATGGCTTACAAGCGCGCTTGCAGTTTGAAGAGGCTGACTTACCACTGCTTAGGCAGCGGCAAGTTCAAAAGGTTGGCTTGTTGGTGGTTACAGGCGATCGTGGCCTGTGTGGAGCTTACAACAGCAACGTGATCAAGCGAGCGGTGGACCGGGCGAAAGAACTAAAGGCTGAAGGTATTGAATATACTTTTATCTTGGTAGGCCGCAAAGCCAATCAATACTTTCAGCGGCGCAACGAGTCAATTGAAAATGTTCACACTGGTCTCGAGCAGATTCCAACTGCTGCCGAAGCCTCAGAAATTGCCGACCAACTGCTGTCCCTTTTTCTTTCAGAAGATGTAGACCGGGTAGAGTTAATTTATACCCGGTTTGTCTCTCTAGTCAGTTCTCGCCCTGTGATTCAGTCGTTGCTACCTTTAGACCCACGGGGGCTGGCAACTTCAGAAGATGAGTTCTTCCGCCTCGTGACGCGGGGTGGGCGCTTCCAGGTAGAGCGGGAAAAAGTGACAGCTCAACCCCAAAACCTGCCGCAGGATATGATCTTCGAGCAAAACCCGGTCCAAATTCTGGACGCTCTTTTGCCGTTGTACTTAAATAACCAACTGCTCCGCGCTCTGCAAGAGTCAGCAGCCAGTGAATTGGCAGCCCGGATGACAGCGATGAATAATGCTAGTGACAACGCAAAAGATTTGGTCGGTAGTCTCTCGCTGTCCTACAACAAGGCGCGTCAGGCAGCGATCACCCAGGAAATCCTCGAAGTTGTGGGAGGGGCCGAAATCGCGGGGTAAAAGAACAAGAACGTTTGTAACTCTAACTGCGTTTGGAAGTCTCCAAACGCAGTTTTTTAGTGTAACGCTCTATAGTTATGTGATTGTTGTTATTAAAACTCATGTTTTAATTAGCTAATACGTTCTTGAGAGGTACCTCTATGCCACTTTTAGATCACCTTAATCTTGCCTCTGACCTCAAGACTTCCAAAAGCCTCAACGGTGATGGCAAGACGGACCTAATCTGGCGCAACTATGGTACAGGGGAGAATGTTGCCTGGTTGATGGATGGTGCCTCTATTACTTCAGGTTCTAACTTGCCTCTAGTTCCTACAGACTGGGACTTTGCGCAGACTGAGCTCAATGGTGATGGCAAGACGGACCTAATCTGGCGCAACTATGGTACAGGGGAGAATGTTGCCTGGTTGATGGATGGTGCCTCTATTACTTCAGGTTCTAACTTACCTCCAGTTCCTCCTTCAGACTGGGACCTTACTATTGCTTAGGTCGATATAGTAGTTCAAATGCTACACATGGTGAATCCCTTAGCCAAAACTTCAGTGGACATCATACCCGAACAAATTGGGGTCAACATCCCCTTGCTTTAAGTCGGCCAAGCCGTACTCAGCCCAGCGCCGTTCCACCATTGCTGCCACATCTGGGTCAGAGTTTAGGGTTTCTCCCCAGGCATGCTCGGTCTCTGGCGGCATTTTGGTTGTGGCATCAATGCCCATCCGGCCACCCAGGCCAATTTTCTCGCTGGCAAAATCTAAGGTATCAAAAGGCGTTTCCGGCAGAATAAACACATCTCGTACAGGGTCAACTTTTGAACTGATCGCCCACACGACTTGCCGGGGGTCACGAATATTAATGGTTTTGTCGACGACGATTACAAATTTGGTGTAGGTGAACTGGGGTAGGGCACTCCAAAAGGCCAGGGCAGCTCGGCGGGCTTGGCCTGGATAGGCTTTGTCGATAGAGATGATTGCCGCCTTATAACTTAAGGCTTCCATCGGCAAAAAGAAATCAACAATCTCTGAGACCTGTTGCCGTAGGATAGGAGTGTAAATTCGGTTGAGGGCGATCGCCATCATCGCTTCTTCCTTGGGTGGACGTCCACTAAAGGTCGTCAGGTAGATCGGGTTTTGGCGATGGGTCAAACAGTGAAACCGGATCAAGGGTGAGTCTTCCACGCCCCCGTAGTAGCCCATGTGGTCACCAAAGGGGCCATCCGGTAGCATTTCTCCTGGGGTGATTGTGCCTTCCAGCACAAATTCTGAATCCGCAGGAACTTCCAAATCTAGAGTCTTACACTTGGCTAGCCTGACGCCAGAACCCCCGTAAAGGCCAGCAAATAGCCATTCCGATAAATCTAAAGGGATAGGTGTAGCTGCTGCCATGAGGATTAAGGGATCGACCCCCAACGCGATCGCCACCTCTAACTTCTGACCCTGCTCCGCCGCTTTGCGCAGGTGTCGTGCCCCCCCTCGCACAGAAAGCCAATGAACCGTCATAGTTTTCTGAGATTGAAGTTGCAGGCGATATACCCCAACGTTGGGCGTCCCTGTCTCACAGTCTTTGGTGATCACCAAACCCATCGTGACAATTTTGCCTCCATCACCGGGGTAAGGCCGAATCATCGGCATCTGGTTTAAGTCTAAGTCTTGCTCCTGAACCACAACCTGGTGGCAAGCCGGGTTACCCCAAAGGGCACGACCAGGTTTTGCCCGTAGAAGGTCAAACAGAACCTTACCAAATTCAACTGCCTGGGAAACTTTTTTCGGTGGCTTAGGTTGCTGCAACAAGCTCAGTTTTTTACCCAAATCTTCTAACTCCGCTGGCTGCTGCATATTCATCGCCCAGCAGACTCGCTCTACTGTACCTAGCAGGTTGATTGCCACCGGATAGGCAGAACCCTTGATATTTTCAAACAACAACGCTGGGCCGCCTTGCTGGAGCATCCGGTTGGCAATCTCGGCAATTTCTAAATCAGAGTCGACCAGCGCTGCAATCCGCTGCAACTGCCCTCGTTGTTCAAGTTGGTTCAGAAATGCCCGCAAATCTCTTGCCATCGCTTAAAGAAGTAGAAAGACTCCCTTTCATTATTGATGATTCGAAGGCAAGACAACTAAACAATTAGTCAACGGACCATGTACAGTTCACTAGTAGAGCTGTGTTGGCTTAATTGTTCTTCTTCCACCATCATTCGCACCACGTCTTTCATTTTGTATGCTGCCTGCCAGCCCAGCTTCTCAAACGCCTTTGTCGGATTTCCCCTACCTACCGCTAGCTCGGTTGGGCGCAGTAATCTGGGGTCACTGATTACATGGTCACGCCAATCTAGATCAACACATGCAAAAGCTCTTGCGACAAAATCTTCTAGCTTTGAAGACTCACCTGTAGCGATCACAAAGTCATCGGGTCGCTCTTGCTGCAACATCAACCACATGGCTTCCACATATTCTGGTGCCCAGCCCCAATCCCGTTGAATTGAAATATTTCCCAAGTGCAGCTTCTCGCCGCTACCTGCGGCAATCCGGCAGGCGGCAGCCACAATTTTCTTTGTCACAAACCGTTCTGGTCTTAAAGGCGATTCATGGTTGAAAAGAATTCCAGAACAAGCAAATAACCCATAAGCTTCCCGGTAGTTGGCTAGCTCCCAATAGGCGGCTGCTTTGGCAACAGCATAGGGGCTCCGGGGCCGGAATGGTGTCGTTTCGTCGGCAGCCATACCACCCGTATCGCCAAAAGATTCACTAGAACTTGCGTTGTAAAGCTTAATTGGCTGGCCTGTGAAGCGGATGGCCTCCAGTAAATTCAAGGTTCCAACACTAATACTTTCTAAGGTCTCGACAGGTTGGTGAAAGGATAGGGCAACAGAACTCTGCCCTGCCAAGTTATAAACCTCATCGGGCTGGATTTTCATCAGCGCTTGCAAAACACTACGGAAATCGTTGAGAGCAACTGATGTCACCTTAACTTGATTACGTACCTCTAAAAAAATTAAGTTCTGCAATGAGGCCATTTGGGCATCACGAGAGGCACCGTAAACCTCATAGCCCTTCCCTAGCAAAAAACGTGCCAAGTAAGCACCATCTTGACCAGTCACACCACAGATGAGGGCTTTTTTCATCAGCCTGGTTTAACCTCTTATATAGTTCCAACACCTTAATCGGCAGTGTCATACCGGTGCTATTCAAGTAGGAACTTGCTTTCACAAGGCTTAGGCTTATATTTGCATCAGTTTAGCTAAAAAACTTGTTTATACGGAACCTAGTTTCATACTTATCTCAGTCTAGACGTCTTTGAAAATCAGCCCATTCCTTCTCAAGAAAGCATTGCATCTCGTGGTGGAATCGTTCTGGATTAAACCTTAGTGCGTTTGTCCGGCAAGCGGATGGTGAAATGAACTCGTAGTTTTTTTCAAAGGTTACAATTGCTTCTTTCAGGCTGTCAACATTTTGCTGCTTATAAAAGATGCCTGTCGGTTGTTCACGATCTAAACCTCGGATTGTCTCTAACGCTCCACCCTTACCGAATGCGATGACTGGTGTACCGCAAGCTTGAGCTTCTACCGGAGTAATTCCGAAGTCTTCTTCTGCTGCAAATATAAAGGCCTTTGCCCGCTGCATGTAATCTTTAAGAACGGCAAAGGATTGGTAACCCATAAGGGTAACGTTTATTCCTGCATGGGCGCGAATTTTCTCAAAGTCCGGTCCCTCACCAATCACAACTAACTTTTTGTCAGGCATTTCCGAAAACGCTTTGACAATTAAATCAATTTGCTTGTAGGGCACCATCCGCGATGCCGTCAGGTAAAAATCTTCTTTGGCCTCACACAAGGAAAAAGCGGTGACATCCACAGGCGGATAAATAACCGTAGACTTGCGATGGTAAACCTTCCAGATGCGGCGAGAAATAAACTTTGAGATGGCAACAAATCCATCGACCCCATTAGCTGTGCGGGCGTCCCATAAGCGGATTCGGTGCAGAAACCATTTTGCTACCCAGCCCTTCACACCTTGGTCAAGCCCTGACTCTTTTAAATATTGGTGCTGAAGATCCCAGGCATAGCGGATCGGAGAACAACAGACACAGAGGTGTAACTGGTCTGGCCCTGTCAGGACACCCTTGGCAACTGCATAAGAATTGGAAATTACCAAGTCATAATCAGACAAATCAAACTGCTCTACGGCCAGTGGCATCAACAATAGGTACTGGCGATAGTTATCTTTAGCAAGGGGTAAATTTTGGATGAAGGAGGTGTTAACAGGCTTGTTTTGAATAAAACCTCGCTGGCCTTGGGGTAAAAAATCTACCAAGCTAAATAGATCCGCATCAGGAAAAAGCACAAGCAGCTGCTCTAGCACTCGCTCCGCGCCACCATACACTGTTAGCCAGTCATGGACAATGGCGATCTTCATCTGATACAGCAACATATCCTCCAAACGAAACTGATGAAGGAGCGCTACCCTCCACTAGTGGTTTACGCACTGAATTGTCAGCTTAACGCGTCCTCAAGAGAAACCCAAGAGCTATGCTACAACAATTACATATTCTAGGTTAAGGACCTTGTAACTCACTTAAGGCTTACATTGAACGGCTACAGCACTATTCAAATTCAAAACATCAACTTATCAGCAAGCAAAATTTATCTTTGACATAGCATTAAATACTCAAAAAATTATCTAAACCTAGGTACCTACCACCTTATGGAAGCATCTCTCATAAATAATTTA
>CADCWO010000197.1 GCA_902806435.1 uncultured Synechococcales cyanobacterium
ACCTATCCCTCTTCTGTCAAACTGGGATGAAACCTTGATTTTTCGTGGGCTGAAACAACGCAAATTCGTCAGATTTCCCCAAATTGATAAAAGAGGGCTATAGCAATTTGCGAGTAAGTAAGGCACAGTGAGACTCAGACAGTCATTGAGTTGGTGTTGCCGATGAAAGCATACTCCCTGGACCTACGCCAGAAGATCATCCATGCCTATACGAACTAGGAAGTTGGTGACCACGAGGGCACAGCAGGCTACCTTCTTCGTGTTGCGCCAAGCGGATGCTGCCGTAGGCTCGGTGGCCTACTGTTCACCTGGGCGATCAGTAGACCCAGTTCCAGCGTCTTGGGCTTCCGTACTGCTCTTAGCGGTCGACCCGAAGCATCGAGGCAAAGGCTATGGCTGTCTGTTGGCAAGCGAGTGCATGAAGCTGGCTGAGCACGATCAGGCGGCGACGGTCGGGCTCTTCACGAGTGAGTTGATGGGGTCGGCGCGTCGGCTCTACGAAGGGCTTGGCTTCGGGGTAGAGCGGGAGCTCCCGCCCCGGCATGGGCTGCGATACTGGCTGTATCGCTATGACGTACAATCTGAGGAAGATGAGCGGGTGAGGAGGGCGGCATCAGCCAGAGTCCAGCTTTACCTGCTAAAGCAAGAGGGCTCTGGAGCTACAGGCACGCCAGCAGTTTCACGAGCTGTTTGCGGAGGAACCACCGTGAGGGAGAATACCTCCCAACTAAAATCCAACAGCTGTCATTTCAGCGGCTCAAACTTGCCACCTTTCTTGAGAGCTTGTTTGTAGGCTGGGCGTGCTTGGCAACGCTCAATGAACGCATGGATGTTGGGGTAAAACGCTAAACCCGTGCGAGCGCTGGCGGCTTCTAGGGGAAAACTCATTTGAATGTCCCCAGCAGAGAATTTTCCAGCAAACCACTCACGGCCTTTGAGACTGTCCTCAACAAATCTCAGGTGGGTACTCAGTTGGGGTTCTAGAAACTGCTCTTGCACCTTTGCCATGATGCTTTTGGCAACTGGACGGATGAAAAGCGGCATAGGGCCTTGGGGAATACGGCCAAACACCAGCTTCATTACCAGTAGTGGCATCAGCGACCCCTCGGCATAGTGGAGCCAATAGCGATAGTTGCGCAAGTTAACTTCATCTAATGGCTTCAACTGACTCTGGTCGTAGGTCTTCAGCAGGTACTCGATAATGGCACCAGACTCGGCAACTGTTACATCACCATCAGTAACAACCGGGGATTTGCCTAAAGGATGCACCTCCTTCAAGGCTGGAGGAGCTAGCAGGGTTTGTGGATCACGCTGATAACGCTTGAGTTGATAGTCGAGTCCAAGCTCTTCCAAAAGCCAGAGAATGCGTTGAGAGCGGGAGTTTTCCAGATGGTGAACGGTGATCATGGCCCCTGTTGGTCTTCCTTAGCTACATCTTCTTTAGTGTGACAGTTCATACAGTGCATGGTGTTGCTGGCAGGAAAACCTAGAGGTCGCCGGCCTCACCTACAGCTCATCGTGGATTTAACTACCTTGGAAGGTAGGCAAGTTTAAGCAGCTTCCTGGGTTAGGGCGCTGGTATAACCGCAAGCGAGGCTTACATCTGGTGGTGCTGTATTGGTAGTAAATCAGTAGCGCTTGCCTTAAAGGCAACTGCAGCGATGGCAAAGAGAGGCTCTGCAACTGGGCATTTACCCTCTGAATTTGAGGTGAAAGATCTGAGCTAATTGATTGTCTATATCAAGAGGGGGCGCGCCAAGGTAGAACAGAGCTTCTCGACGCTGTTGTCCGTGTGACAAGGCTTCGTTGAGTTGCTGCGAGTAGTTGGGGTTTAGCTAATAGGCCCTGATATTTTCTCTCTCTTGGGCTGGGGTGGTGTCAGCGCAGTCCGAGACCTGATCAAAAAGGGATTTTGGTCGTTCACAAGTTCAATCCTAATGTCTGTACTAACAAAGCCTTAAGTGGATATTACAAGGTCAACAACGGTAGTCCTGCGGATTGCATTTATGCCGCTGCCGTCGGAGTAGGAGAGAAGAACATTTCAAACAGGATGTGGTGAATTAAGGGCTTGCGAGATACTCCTCGATTACCTGTGCTACCCGTCCTTTGCGTTATACAGGTAGAATAGCTAATTCCTTGTACCTCTATGACGCTTGAAGCACGATTCTTCACCCTCTCAGTTGACTCCCTCTACATTTTAGGAACGGATGACTATTTCAAACGAGTTAATCCGGCATTTGAAAAACTGCTTGGGCGTAGTGCTGAAGAGTTACTTGCAGAACCGTTTTTCAAGTTCATTCACCCCGATGATCGCTCAGCCACCCTTCGAGAAATTCAGAACGCTACAACGGACACCCCGATAAATTCGCTTGAGAATCGTTTTCAATGTAAAGACGGCTCGTACGTGTGGCTTGAGTGGACAGTTCATTCAGCCTTATCCGAGGGTGTAAGGTATGGAATCGGTCGTGATATTACCCAACGAAAGCAGGCTGAACAGGCACTCAAGGAGAGTGAAGAGCGCTTTCGCTTAATGGCTGACAGCGCTCCGGTGTTTATCTGGATCAGCGGAACAGACAAGCTTTGCTACTGGTTCAACAAGCCGTGGCTCAACTTTACAGGCCGGACGCTTGAGCAGGAATTCGGCAATGGCTGGACCGAAGGGGTTCATCCTGACGATTTTGACCGCTGTCTTAACACCTATGTCACTTCGTTTGAGGTGCGGCAGCCATTTACAAGGGAGTACCGACTGCAACGTCATGACGGGGAGTACCGTTGGCTGGTAGACAAAGGCATCGCTCTCTATGGCATTGGGGGTGAGTTTACAGGGTACATCGGCTCGTGTACCGACATCACCGAGCTAAAGGAGGTTGAGGAGGAGCTAAGGATTAATCGTGACCAGCTAGACTTAGCGATTAAAGCCTCAGAACTTGGTACATTCTATTGTGATATGCCTCTTGAGCGAATCATCTGGAATGACAAATGTAATGAGCACTTTTGGTTACCTCCAGGGAGTGAAGTTGATTTTGCTCTGTTTTATTCAATCATTCATCCCGATGACAGAGAAAAAACGCGACAAGCTATAGAAGCATGTGTTTTTGAACGAAAAGGATATGACATAGAGTATCGTACAGTGGCTGTTGACGGACGAACACGCTGGGTAAGAGCGATCGGAAATTGCTTTTACGACGAAACTAACAAGCCAACTCGGTTTGATGGGATAACAATTGACATTACTGACCGGAAAAAGGCAGAGTCGGAACAAGAGGCTCTCTTGGCCAGTGAACGTGCAGCACGAAGCGCAGCGGAACGGGCCAGCCGTCTCAAAGATGAATTTTTGCTCACGCTCTCGCACGAACTTCGAACACCGCTGAATGCCATACTTGGCTGGTCGCAGATACTGCGCAAAGGCAAGATAAATGCAGCAAAAATGGCACACGGACTCGAAATCATTGAGCGTAATGTCCGAGTCCAAGCGCACCTCATTGATGATCTCTTAGACATGAGCCGGATCATTTCCGGGAAGCTCAGGCTGAATGTACAGCGGGTTGACATGAGGGCTGTGATTGAATCTGCCCTTGAAACAGTCCGCTTGTCAGCGGAGGTAAAAGATATTCAGCTCCAAAAGGTTCTTGATCCTCAGGCTGGTATCGTGTCAGGTGACCCGGAACGCTTACAGCAGATAGTCTGGAATCTGCTTTCCAACGCCATCAAATTCAACCCGAAGGGCGGGAGAGTTCAAGTCGTATTAGAGCGCGTTAATTCGCACATTGAAATCAGCGTGATTGACACAGGCCAGGGCATTAAGCCGGAGTTTTTACCGTATGTATTTGACAGGTTTCGGCAAGCTGACGCCTCGACCACACGGGATGAGGGCGGGCTGGGATTAGGACTTGCTATCGTGAAGCAGCTGACTGAACTTCATGGTGGCTCCGTGCGGGTTAAAAGTGCCGGAGAGGGCAAGGGTGCCGCGTTCATCATCGCGCTGCCGCTTGTGGTAGTTCACCCGGAAGTGGTTGAGCCGGAAGACTCTGACCAAAACGGTACAATGAAGGTGGCAGATGACTCTTGGGAATCGACGCTTGACGGTGTAAAAGTGCTAGTCGTGGATGATGAGCCGGATGCCCGTGAGCTAATCCAGTGTGTGCTCGAGGGGTGCAAGGCGGAAGTCATCACCGCCGCTTCTGTACAAGAGGCGCTTGAAGCGCTTTCACGCTGTAAGCCACACGTCCTGATCAGTGACATCGGCATGCCACAAGAGGACGGCTATCAGCTGATCCGCAAGGTAAGGAAACGTCACCCCAGCCAAGGCGGACTGATCCCGGCGGTAGCCCTTACTGCTTACGCCAGAGCAGAAGATCGCAAACGTGTCCTTTTATCTGGCTACCAGATGCATGTTGCCAAGCCGATTGAGCCAGATGAGCTTGTTGCTGTTGTCACAAGCCTAGCAAGTCTCCTGCCGAAGAGGCAGGACAACGAACCGTGACAAGGACATGAAAGCGAAGCCCTACGTTTTAGTAAGCCGCACATGCAACAGCGTTAGCCAGGTTTCCAGGTTTCGGAAGTTTCGGCACCTAAAAACTTCCTTTCTTCTCAGGCTCCTGCATATCTCCGGTGTGTTACAGATGTATGCAAATATGGAATCATTGATAGCCCAGCCTCTTTCCTTCTCCTATTGCTCCGGATCAAAAGTGCTTTTAGTTGCGCAACAACGCCAGCAAATGTGTACGCTGAAATCCCTTCTTTAAAGGGATTGCTATTCCATCAGAAGTGTCAAGTTCTGTAAGAATTCGTCTTGGAGGCTTTAGGGCTGTCGGATCAACTACTCAATAAGCACGACGCACAGTTTGTAGTGAGATTGCTTTCTTGCAAGATCTCTATCATGTTCCAATTGAGTTCCACCAACGAAAGGGCTATCCCTACACCGGCTCGGAATGGCGATAGCTGGCTAGTGGCCTCAGTAGCCTACGCTTTTGAGTTGCGCTTTGCGACCTTCCAACTGGGTGAGCGCTTGCCGAGCAGGCTTGAGTAGATCTCCAGCAGATTGCTGACGAGCAGATTTTGTTTGCTCTGGGGCACAACTTGACCTTGAATCAAGGCGTTAAGATATATTAAGTGACTTTAATCTTCTTAAAATTCTACTTATGTTTACTTCTCTCACTCTGCAGCTCCTTAAATCAAGCACGAACCCAGGCTTCTGGTCCCAGTCTGCTTGGGCCGTATTACGGGTTTGCCTAGGTATCATGATTGTCCACAATGGCTTGGATAAGCTAGCAGATATCCCAAGCTTTGCTGAAGCATATGTAAAAGTGATTGGCTTGCCGTTTCCTATCTTCTTTAGCTACGTTGCAGCCTACACAGAGTTGATTGGTGCACCATTACTGGCAATTGGTTTTCTAACTCGTCCTGCGGCCTTCGGATTGTTTGGCACGATGTGCGTTGCAATGTACCATCACATCCTAGTTGCGGGTCTGAGTATTCCTTACCTTGAGCTGTCTGGAGTTTATGCAGCTTGTTTCCTGTTCTTCACAGTCAACGGACCTGGTTTATTTTCAACAGACGCTTTGATCCTGAATTGGCTGGACTCTAACGCTCTATCAGCAAAGGCTAAGCAAGTGATGCGTCTGGAGCGAGCTCTCAACTCAGCTGGTGCTGAGGCTGCAGCTGTGAGCAAGCAGCAAGCTGAGCAGTAAGCTGGGTTTTGTTGCAACCATCGATCCTCAGCTCACTTTGTCCATATTGAAGCGGAGGAAAGGTAGCAAGATCAGGAAAGTGTTGTTTGAATTCTTCGGTCATATTGCAAAAACCAATAGAGGGCAGAAACTCCTGAGTAGGCTGTCGTGATCGCTTACTTTATCCATATTAGGCTGACAAAAGATACATGAATCGATATTCTCTGCTCACCGTTATTGCATATCTACTAGGACCAACGCTGATTATCGTCAGTCATATCGGGTCACTGCTCGTACTTGCCACCGGGTTATCCTGGGGCGCTGTGGCATGGGTTGTATTTTTGTACCTCCTCCGAATGCTGGCGATAACCGCTATTTACCACCGGTTACTCACCCACAAAAGCTATCAGGCTCCTGCGGCACTGCTGTGGCTGGGCAGTATTATCGGCGCTTCAGCAGGGCAAATGGGGCCTAGCTGGTGGAAGGCGCACCACCTGAGTCATCATCAGCACGTCGAGCAAGCACTCGATCCTCACTCTCCCTATACCCCGGTTCAGGGTCTGATGGGGTTCTACTGGTCTCAAGGAGGCTGGGTGCTCTCTTCACAGTTATTTCCTGAAAAACTGCCGAACGATGTTGAAAAAGACCCGGTAATGAAGGTGATTGATCGTCTACACTTCTTGCCGTTGGTGGCACTAGGAGCCCTTTCATACTGCCTGGGTGGCCTCGAATATATCGGTGCTTTTTTCCTCAGCACTACATTATTGTTCCACGGTGTTCAAACCGTCAACTCTCTGGCTCACATCATCGGTAAACAACCTTTTATCACTGACGATCGCAGCCGAAACAACGCACTTGTAGCATTTCTCACCCTGGGAGAAGGCTGGCACAATCTCCACCATGCCTTTCAGTCATCTAGCCGGCACGGCATTACGGTTAGTGATCGTCAAGTTATCTATCTCATAGATCCCACCTTTAGATTTATAAAAATACTTGAAGGCCTAAAGCTAGCGTCAAAACTGAGAATTCCGAGTGAACTTTCCTTGCTCGCCCGGGCCAAACCTCAGACATCTCCTCCTTTAGCTATACTGGCAACATCAAAAACATCGGTAAATTCTTAACTATTAGCCAAGGAATAGCTTGCTACAATAAGTCATTTCAAATTGCCTATCAAACGAAAGGTCAGCAGTTGAGTGAGGAGCTCTTTTTGGCCAAATAAATAGTCTTACTAACTGAGGAGAATTGAAATGACTTCTACAAGCGTATTTTCAAATGTCCAAAGGCATATTCCCGTCGTGGGAGATATGGCGCTAAAAAGTTCAGCAGCATATGAAACAACTCGGCTGATGGCCAGAGCTCTCAATGCAGCTCAAATGGCATTGGCTGAGGCATATATTAACGGGTTGGAAATACCGGATACCGCCTTCCGCGCAATGCTACATACTTCTATGCCTATTCTATTTCAGCATTGTCCTGCCCTGCTGGCTCCTTACGAATGGGTATTGAAAGAATCTGATCATCTGGCTGAATCTTCAAAGGAACTCATGGAGATTCAATATAATCGGCCACAAGCCATGCTTAACCAGATGTTGGGAGATTGGCCTATTATCTACCCAAAATACAGCACCGGCTTTTGGGAAAATGGTGCTGCCAATCTAAAAGAATCCCAAATGCACATGATCGATCAGATAATTGAGCGCTTGGGAATTGTTGATGGTGACAATATTTTAGATTTTGGCTGTGGCTGGGGCTGTGTGCCTAACTACATCATGTCAAAGTTCCCGAATGTAAGGTTTACCGGGCTGAACTTAAGCCATGAGCAGTGCGAGTACATTCGCCATAAAATGAAAGACCCAGAGAGCTACTTGAGTCCGGACCGCTTTACACTGCATGAGGGTGATTTGAACGAAGTTCAGTTTGCCGAAAAATTTGACAAAATTCTCTCAGTTGGCGTCTTTTGTCACGTTGGCAACTTAACCAACGCCTTCCAAAGGCTAGCGTCTTTTCTTAAAAGTGACGGCAAAGTGTTCATTCATATCATTACTGTACGTATCCCCAACAACATGTCATCGGGCTTTACGCATAAGTACATTTTCCCGCACGGGCGCTATTGGAATTACGATGCGGTACCCAATCACGGTCGCGATCTGAAAACGATTGATCGGTGGTACATGAATGGCATGAACTATCACAAAACGCTAACTGCCTGGTTAGAGAGATTTGATGATTTTCAAGCAAGCGTGAAGTCTCTTGACTACGGGATGGACTACGCCAAGTTTCGCCGGATATGGCGCTTTTACTTGCTGCTATTAGGAACTATCTTTGCGACCTGCGACGGTGAGTACAATGGCAACGGGCAGTACCTATTGACTCATGCGTGATCATAAAAGAATCTGCCCACCCGCTAGGGAAACTAATTGAATGGAAACCAAATAAACAGCGACTTTTTGAACGCGCCAAGATTGCCTCCCTAACCGTTGGAGGAACTAATTGGTTTGTCTTACAAAAGCTGGAGCAAGAGGTGATACGTTAGGGAGCCTGATCTTTAACTCTCCCTTCCATGCTCGAATCTAGGGTGTGTCTACAAACCATAAAAACGTGCCCGTACCGGGCATAAGTTAGACCACAATTTCTTGTCGCGCTTTTTGTATAACAGATTGTACATACTCGGCTTTACCACTAGTGTAAGCCTCGCGATCAGTTGCAAATCGTCGCGCTAAGTCACGCTTGAGGTAGGCATAGCGTTGTGCTTCGTCAGGGTGCTTACGAAGGTAGTCTCGGAACAACAAGTGTTCCCACAACTCACTATTCGGTTCAACCATGTGGATATAGTGAGTGCGTGGACCATTTGGTGGTAGTCCTTTCACAAAGAACATCCGCCGAGGGCCAGGATTATCAGGCCAATAACTATAACCAAGTGCTTCTAGCTGAGAAACAGCAACTTGCTTTGCTAGTGTAAGTGAATGCACTCCCACTAATAGATCAATGACGGGCTTGGCAGCTAACCCTGGTACTGCTGTACTGCCACAGCGTTCAATGCATACGATCAGCTTTTGAGCGAGAATCTGGCGTGAGCGTGTGGCTTCTTGCTCGAAAAGAACAGGCCAAAGTGGTCGTACTCTACAATGATGACTTCATCCATACTAACCAGAGCGAGAAGTAGTTAACACTTTAAGCTGCTGCATAAGCGACATGTTTTTCTCGGAAATAGTTTTGGATGATGTGCGGGTAGCGCTGAGTACTTCCTAAATAGGCGTTGCTGAAAGTGTGATGCTTTTCAAGCAGCTGTTTACGAAAAAATAGAATTTCAAGTTTCAAATTTGTCAAATTTCATTATGGAATCAGCAACGCCCCTAAATAGGAACAGAGATTGTCCATCATCTGTGTCAAAGTCTTGGGCCGTTGCCGCCCAATTGCATTGGCTTTGACATCATGATTGAGTAGCTCATCCGGATTGAGCTGAGGGCTGGAGGAGGGTAACAAGAAGAGACGGATCTGTTCTTGATGTTGCTCCAGCCACTGAGCCACCCGCTGAGAGCGATGCACCGGATGACGATCCACAACTAGGAAGACCTTCTGAGGGCTGCAGCGAATTAAGCGGCGCAGAAACTCCAGCATCACTTCAGCACTAAAACTTTGCTTAAAGAGCTTGAAAGATAACTTGCCTCGGTTGGTAATCGTCAAGGAAGTCTTGCGGGGGAGGATTCCCCCGCAGAGCTTCCGCGAGATCATGTTGCAGCCAAAGCGTTGTCCTGTAGCCCCAACAACGGGGGTTTGGCCTTTGAGACTATAAGAACACCCGGCTTGATAGTCTGAACGCACTCCCATCTCATCGCCCCAATGGATGACTGCTTTGTCTTGCTTTGCTTGAGTGCAG
>CADCWO010000198.1 GCA_902806435.1 uncultured Synechococcales cyanobacterium
TACCTTGTTTTATAACTCATGTTAATAAATCTCACATATCACTTATTCCCCGACAGGTCTAGTGAGAAGTTTTCTAGAAGCAATTCAGGCTTTAGCTCTTTAGAACGCGTTGCTAGCTGTGTAAGAACTACGGGTAAAAAAGTGCGCATCAAATAGAGAAGGATGAGGGTTGTAAAATAGCCAAATACGACTTTGATGAAAATCTGCTCAAACATTTTCCTGATCCTGTGTCGAAATTGCTACATAACAGAAGCTGAGCTTGACCTACCGCAATCAAACGTCTAAACCAAGTTGAAGGGTGGGGCAAGGAAGCCTGACTTGTTAAGTCAATAACAGGATAATAGCGTGCAGTTTTTATAGACACAACTCGCATATTCAAATGCCTATGATAGATATTATCTATGGTTAGACACCCATGCAAATTTTGTTGAGGGCAAACGACAATGAAGTTTAAATGGCTAATAGAGCGGCGTAGCTATGCCCTATCGATATGCTTCTAGACTTGTCTGCTCTGCAATCTGCTTCCCTTCGTCAAGGAGATAGTCTAAAAAAGTACGGGTGACAACCGACAACTGTTTACCGGTTGGATAGACAACATACCAGTAGCGTTGGATCGGAAAACCTTCAACATCTAGCATAACAAGTGGACCATTGAGGCCCTCCAGTGCTAGGGCATGGCGTGATAACACTGATATTCCCAAGCCCCCGGCAATCGCCTGCTTGATCGCTTCATTGCTGCCTATTTCCATCTCAACGTTGTTAATTTCAACCCGGTTCTCCGCAAAGAACCGCTCTACTGCCAGCCGGGTACCTGAGCCAGGCTCCCGCATAATAAAAGGCTCTTCAACAAGGCGTTGAAGCGAAATATTTTTCTCTTGAGCTAAGGGATGATTGTAAGGCGCAATTACAACTAGGGGATTTTCGATCACTGGACGTGGCTTGATATCAAGATTGTCGGGCGGCTGACCGGTAAAGTAGAGATCGTCTAGATTTTCTGCCAGGCGTTCTAGGAGCTTTTGCTGATTGGTTACTTGTAAAGAGATGGAAATTCCCGGATAGCGTTGACGAAAGGAACCTAACAAACGGGGAACAAAGTACTTAGCAGTAGTAGTCGCGGCGAGGCGCAATTTGCCTTGTTTCAGCCCTTTAAGATCTGCTAGCGTCATTTCCAACTGGGTAAATCGCTCGGAGATATCCCGGCTCACCTTTAAAACTTCCTGCCCTGCATCCGTCAGGTAGAGGCGCTTTCCGACCTGCTCGAACAACGGCAGACCAATGGCTTTGGTAAGTTGCTTAATTTGCTGGGATACCGTTGGTTGGGTTAGAAACAGTTCCTCAGCGGCGCGAGTAAAGCTTCCATACTCCGCGATCGCTTCAAAGACCTTTAACTGATGCAGGGTTGCCTGTTTCAAAGTCACTTCTCCTGGCAAAAATATTCATAGACTAAATCTATCAAGGCTACTGAGATATTGGCTAGTAGCTATGGGCTTAAGGCCCAAGAATAAGGAATAAAAACAAATGTAATGCCTTGTAAAGATTCTCCTACGTTGATCTAGTGAGATAACGGTGGTTAATGGCGGCAAGCAAGGTTAGAAATCTCCCATAGATATTATCTATTGAAATTATAAAAAATTCGGTATTTCATCTATCAAGTCTTCGGAATATTATGATTGCAGTCCTGACGCAGCCTAATCTTTTCTCCATGACCGAGTTCATTCATCGCTGTTCTCTTTGCCACTTTGATGCTGCTGCGGAAAAAGGACTTGCTACAAGGAGACTTTATGACCGAATTTTCTAGACGTAAATTCTTAGCGACTGCCGGAGCCTCTGCGATCGCATCCGTATTTCTCAAGGGTTGTATTGGCAACCCACCCTCTGCGGCTGACCTCTCACCCAAAGCCGTTGCCCTTAACCTTAGCTCAGACCAGAAACCGGAGACTACCACAGTCAAACTAGGCTATATTCCCATTGCTGAGGCGACTCCCCTGATTATTGCCCAAGAAAAAGGCTTTTTCGCCCGCCACGGCATGACTGATGTTGAAATCTCCAAGCAAGCCTCCTGGGGTTCAGCACGGGACAACGTGGAGATTGGTTCAGCAGGTGGTGGTATTGATGGGGGGCAATGGCAATTACCAATGCCGCACCTGATTAGTGAGGGCATCATCACCAAGGGGAACCGCAAGATTCCCATGATCAACCTGCTTCAGCTCAGCACCCACGGCAACGGGATTGCTATCGCGAACCAGCACTCGGGTCAGGGGATTGGACTAGATGTATCCCCGGCAGCAGATTACATTAAAGGATTGCAGGGCACCGCAAGCCGGCCTTTTACTGCCGCTCACACCTTCCCAAAGGTGAACCAGGATTTCTGGATTCGCTACTGGTTGGCGGCTGGCGGTATCGATCCAGACAAGGACATTAAACTACTAGCAGTACCGGCAGCTCAGACCGTCGCTAATATGCGAACCGGGACAATGGATGCCTTTAGTACCGGGGACCCCTGGCCCTTACGCATTGCCAGGGATGACATTGGCTTTATGGCCGTACTGACTTCCCAGATCTGGCAATTCCATCCAGAAGAATACTTCGCCCTGCGGCGGGATTGGGTCGATCAGCATCCCCAGGCCACCAAAGCTTTAATGAAAGCAATCATGGAAGCGCAGCAATGGTGTGACAAGCCTGAGAACCGGGAAGAACTGGTGAAAATTGTTGCTGCCCGCAAATACTTCAACGTGCCGCCAGAAGTTCTTAGGCCCCCTTATGCGGGTAAGTATCAGATGGCCGATGGCAAACCAGACATTAATGACCCGATGATGGGGCCTCTGTACTGGAAAGATGGGCGTGGCAGTGTCTCCTATCCCTATAAGAGTCATGAACTCTGGTTCCTTACCGAAAGCGTGCGCTGGGGCTTCCTGCCAGAGGAAACCTTGAACGATGCTGAACGAATTATTAATGCCGTGAACGGAGAGAAACTGTGGCGCGAAGCGGCTCAAGAGATCGGGGTTCCTGCTGCTGACATTCCCAAAAGTACCTCCCGTGGGGTCGAGAAGTTTTTTGATGGCACTGAATTTGATCCTGCTAATCCTCGGGCCTATCTCAACAGCCTGGCGATTAAGCGAGTCTGAGCAATTTAGCAAAACACTTTACGGCTGAAAGGAAAAGCGCTGCAACCGCATCTGTAACTTTAAATAACAGGAGATAGAGAATGACCGCAAATATAAGAAGTCGTGCAGGCAGAGTGAACCGGCCAAGCCCCATCAATGCTTTTTGGAAGAAACAATCCCAGAGCATTGTGGCGCCTCTTGTGGCTATCCTAATTTTTTTGGTTGTCTGGCAGCTATTAGCTTTCTCTGGGCTGACGCTGCTGCCCGGACCGCTGAACGTAATTACTGATGAACGAACCCGTGAACTATTGCTCTATCCCTTTTATGACCGGGGTGGTATCGATAAGGGGTTGTTCTGGCAAACCTTAGCCAGCTTACAGCGGGTGGCAATTGGCTACTTATTTGCGGCAGTCGTCGGAATTGGCTTGGGCATCTTGGTGGGTACAAGTCCGCTGATGTCTAAGGCTTTAGATCCTATTTTTCAGTTTTTGCGAACCGTGCCCCCTTTAGCGTGGGTGCCGATCGCTCTGGCTGCCCTGCGCCAGAACGAGCCGGCTGCCCTATTCGTGATTTTTATCACCGCGATCTGGCCAATCTTGATTAATACAGCGGTGGGGGTCAAGCAAATTCCCCAAGACTACAACAATGTTTCTAAGGTTCTGCAACTGTCGCGCCGTGAATATTTCTTTGAAATCCTATTACCGTCAACTCTGCCTTATGTATTTACAGGTCTGCGGATCGCGATCGGCTTGTCCTGGTTAGCCATTATCGCCGCCGAGATTGTTATGTCCGGGATTGTCGGGATTGGCTTTTTCATCTGGGAGGCTTACCAGAATAACTATATCAGTGAGGTGATCTTGGCCCTGCTCTACATTGGCACCGTCGGCCTGCTCCTGGATAAAGCGATGGGTTACCTACAAAACCGGATTGTGCCAGAAGCACAGAAATAGCTATCGATCACTACCACTGTATAGATTGAGGACAAAATAATGACAGCGATTGTTGCCGTTGAGCAAATTGAAAAGGTATTTCCCCTAGCAGGTGGGGGTAGCTACGTCGCCCTCAAGGGAATTAACCTTCAGATCCAAAAAGGAGAATTTGTTTCGCTCATTGGCCACTCCGGCTGTGGTAAATCCACGCTGTTAAACATGGTGGCCGGTCTAGATTTACCGACAGAAGGTGTCGTAACGTTGGAAGGGCAAAGAATTACTAAGCCCGGTCCAGACAAGATGGTGGTGTTTCAGAATTACTCCCTACTCCCCTGGCGCACAGTACGGGAGAATATTGCTCTAGCTGTCAATTCGGTGATGAAGGATTTGTCAGCCAGTGAACGCAAAAGTATTGTTGAGCAGCAGATTGACATGGTGGGGTTACGTCATGCTGCGGACAAGCCCCCAGCTCAGCTATCGGGGGGGATGAAGCAACGGGTGGCGATCGCCCGTGCCCTGGCACTCCGCCCCAAGCTACTACTGCTGGATGAGCCGTTTGGGGCATTGGATGCCCTGACGCGGGGCAACTTACAAGAGCAGTTAATGAGAATTTGTGAGGAAAACCATATTACGGCAATCATGGTCACCCACGATGTGGACGAAGCAGTGCTACTGTCTGACCGGATTGTCATGCTGACAAATGGACCGGAATCCAAAATTGGTCAAATCCTGGAGGTGGATATTCCTCGGCCGCGTAAGCGGATGGAGGTGGTCGAGCATCCCAGCTACTACAGCTTGCGGAGCGAGATGATTTACTTCTTGAACCAACAGAAACGGATCAAGAAACTGCGGGCGAGAAAAACGGCAGTTGTTGCCCGTCATGGCCTGGAAAAAGTCAACCTTGAAATTGGTTTTGTCCCCCTAGTCGCTTGTGCCCCCCTAGCTGTAGCGAAAGAAAAAGGCTTTTTCACTAAACATGGTCTGGATGAAGTCACCCTGGTACGGGAAACGAGCTGGCGCGGCATCACAGATGGCATAGTCGGAGGCTACTTAGATGCAGCCCAAATGCCATCAGGCATGCCCTTGTGGCTAACCCTAGGAGGCCATGAACGACCAGTGCCAGTGGTCAGTGCCCTGACCATGACTCGCAATGGCAATGCCATCACCCTCGATAAACGCTTTTATGACCAAGGGGTATACACGTTGGCAGACTTCAAGGCAATGCTGCACAACACACCCCAAGGCCAACACAGAATGGGGATGGTGCATCCATCTTCCATGCACAATCTGCTCCTGCGTTACTGGCTGGCTGCAGGTGGGATCGACCCCGACCGGGATGTTTCCCTCAAAACAATTCCGCCGGCTCAAATGGTCGTGGATCTACAAGCCGGCAGCATTGATGGTTACTGCGTCGGGGAACCTTGGAACCTCCGGGCTGCGGCTGAAGGAATTGGCTTTACCGTTGCCACAGACCTGGAAATCTGGCCAGGACATCCGGGCAAAGTGCTTGGCGTCCGGGAAGACTGGGCCGTTGCTTACCCCAACACTCACATTGCCCTAGTCAAAGCTCTCTTAGAAGCCTGCCAGTACTGTGCGGATAAAAATAATGAGCAAGAAATTCGCCAGTTGCTGGCACAACGGGCGTATGTGAATACGAATGTAGATTATATCCACCTAGGTGACCCCAACGCCTACACCTGCAGTCTGGAGCAGCACATGCGGCAATATGCCCATCACCTGTTTTATGGGGAGGGTGTCAACCGTCCCAGCCGGACTGAGCACCTCTGGCACATGACCCAGATGGCTCGTTGGGGAGACACGCCCTTCCCCAGAAATTGGGTAGAAATCCTAGAACGGGTGTGCCGCGTGAATGTGTTTAGCATTGCCGCGCGAGAACTAGGGCTACTCGATGTTAAGTATCATCGTGGGGCAATCAAGCTCTTTGATGGCACGGTCTTCAACGCTGATGATCCAATTGCCTATCTCAACAGCTTGAAGATTAAACGCGATTTCAGCATTGCAGAAGTAGACATTGACGCTCGCACTCCCGCAGCAGCCTAAATAGCTTTAGCCTCTATCCCTAGCTTCTTTAACTGAAAACTGTGATGAATAGCTTCAACTTCCAAAAATCCAGCGCTTCAACTCAATCCTTAAAGGGCCTACAAGGTGTCCCGACACAAAAGCCGCATGACCCTTTTCTAGTAATTGAGGATGTTTCTAAGGTCTACCCAACGCCGCAGGGCCCTTACACCGTACTAGAAGGTGTCAACCTGATGGTTTCTGAGGGCGAGTTTATCTGCGTCATTGGCCACTCTGGCTGTGGTAAGTCAACCTTGCTCAATATGGTAGCGGGGTTCAACCAGCCCACCCATGGTAGAGTGGAACTCGGCTCTAAGCCAATCACTCAGCCAGGCCCAGATCGGATGGTGGTGTTTCAGAACTATGCCCTGCTACCTTGGCGGACTGCTTTTGAAAACATCTACATCGCTGTCAATGCAGTTTACCGTAACAAGTCTAAGGCCCAGAAGACAGCAATTGTGCGGGAGCATCTGGCTATGGTAGGCCTGGAGGAGGCTGCGGATAAAAAGCCAACGCAGCTATCTGGTGGCATGAAACAGCGAGTTTCAATTGCCCGGGCATTGGCAATTCGTCCCAAAGTCTTGATTCTAGATGAGCCGTTTGGCGCTTTAGATGCCATTACAAAGGAAGAGCTACAGGAAGAATTGCTGAAAATTTGGAGCGACCTCCGCTGCACAGTTTTGATGATTACCCATGACATTGATGAAGCTTTGTTCCTCGCAGACCGGTTAGTAATGATGACCAATGGCCCAGCTGCTAGCATCGGTGAGGTGATGCAAATTCCCTTTGCACGCCCGCGAGATCGCGATCGGATCATGGAAGATCCACAATATTACAAGCTGCGTAACCACGCCCTTGACTTTCTCTACCACCGCTTTGCCCACGACGATGTAGAGTAGCAAAGTGTACAAGCATTGCAATGGGAGGAATAATGTGGCGGAGAATTGCGGCGCGACTTGCTGCTATGGGTAAAGATGAGAATTTTCTAGCTTCGATTAAAAAAATAGAAAATCTTGTCTCAAAAGCCCTGTCAGTAGCGATGGTGATCGTAATTCTGATTGCGGTTGGTGATCTAGGGCTTACCTTGGTTAAACAACTGCTGGCACCACCCGCTAGTTTCGTGGGCCAAACTTTAATCCAAATTCTAGGCTTGTTTTTAAATGTATTGATCGCCCTAGAGATTTTAGAAAACATCACAGCTTATCTTAGAAAACATGTTGTTCAAGTTGAGCTAGTGATTGTCACTTCTATTATTGCGGTTGCTCGAAAAATTATCATTTTGGACTTCGAGAAAACTTCAGGCACAGACTTGATTGGGTTGGCGATCGCCATTTTTTCTCTGGCTATCAGTTACTGGATTGTTCGACGCATCAGCACACAGTAGGAGGAATACTATATATGCGCTCAAAAACTATCGGATTGCTGCTGCTATTGGGATTGGTTATGCCTCTGGGAGCCTGCAATCTCATCGGTGGTGGGGGGGAAGGTACTGAAGAAAATCAAGGTGCTGAAAATAATCAGTCTGAAGACGAGGAAAATCAAGGTGCTGAAAATAATCAGTCTGAAGACGAAGAAGATGACTGACCTGATTGACTGACAAAACTAGGATAGTGGAACACAGCTGAGGACAAGGAATTGACGTTCAAAAGAGCGTTCATGTTGCCGCTTAGAGGAGATGGCAGGTTGAGGGTCAGGTAGGCTTGAAAGAAAGCGAAAGGGCTGGATGCGCTATTTCTGAGTGATGGCCAGGCGGATCCAATTCCAGCCCAACTTGAAATAACTCATGCCCCTTTGCCAGTGTAGGTCAACCCACTGACGCTGGCCTGATGCTACCACATGCGTTGCCTGAAGCACCAAGAATAATGTCTTTAGCGCCATCACACCACATAACTGAGAAAGAGTAACGGGGGCACGTAGCCTGGAAGCTTCTAGGTTGAAGCCAGCGGGCTTGAGGTCTAAAAAGGATTCCTCCACTTGAAACCTCAACTGATACTGGGCAAAGGTCTGTAGATCCGTGGGTTCATCACTGACAATGACCCAATTCTGGTCGCTCAGTTGGTCATGGGCAAAGGCCAAGTAGAGGTTGGAGTAGGGCTTCATTTTGCCCACTGATACAGCTCCTTTGAAGTAAGCCTCTCCAGGCTGCAAGTTCACCGATGAAACCCGATGCCACTGGCCTTGGCAATAGAACTGGAACGAGCGTTTGATGTGAATCCGCATGTGCCAAGCCAGAAGTTTCTCTGAGGTACTTCATCAACTTGCCATCCGCAAAGCCTCGCTCGGCTAATATAGCGGTTCCCTATAGGATGAGGTACAGATAGGGGAAGTGATGTAGCCACCTTGTTAGAGGGATTAATGAGAGCGTATTCTCAAGACTTCCGCCAAAAAATCATTGATGTTTACCATCGCGAACAGCTCTCGCAACGACAGTTAGCCAAGCGGTTTGATGTGGCAACTAGCTTCATCATCAAACTGCTCAAGCAATATCGGGAAACGGGTAACCTTGCACCGAAAGTTCATGGAGGTGGCAAACCTGCTCAACTCACGCCAGCACACGTTCAAACGATTGCGGCATGGGTTACAGCCGGCAACGATGTGACACTGGCTCAGGTATGTCACGACTTTGAGCAACGCTATACGATGCGAGTGAGCCGCTCGACTATGGGACGAGCAGTGCAACAGTTGAAGTTAACCGTGAACAAAACCTTTCGAGCAACTGAGCCAGACACCGAACGAGTGCAGCAACAACGGGTTGAATACTGGCAGCAGATTGAACAGGTTCGTGTGGAAGATTTGGTATTCATCGATGAAGCTGGAGTGAATCTCGCCATGACTCGATTATCTGCCAGAGCTTTCAAAGGACAGCAAGCTTACAGCACCCGCCCCAACAATCGAGGTAAAAATCAGACCATGCTTGGCGTAATTGCGCCAACGGGTGTGATATCTGCTTTAACCTTTGAAGGTGGCACCGATGGAGATGCCTTCTGTGCCTTTGTTGAGCAAGTAGTGGTGCCGAATCTCTGGCAGGGGGCATGTGTGGTGTTAGATAACTTTAGTTCTCACAAAGTTGAAGGCATCGCGGCAGCCATAGAAGCGGTAGGTGCCACGCTGATCTATCTCCCTCCGTACTCTCCAGACTTTAATCCGATTGAGCAATTTTGGTCAAAGGTCAAAAGTATTATCCGTTCAATTGCTCCCAGAACTCAGAAAGCCTTAGATGATGCGATCACAACTGCAGTCGCTCAAGCATCGCTGAAAGACATTAAACACTGGTTTGCTCACTGCTGTTACTGTACCTCACTCGACTGAGATTGCTATACTTTCACGAGAAACATGTTGCCTACGCCGCTGTTTAGAAGTGTTCACTATTTACTGCTTTGGTTAGTAAGTTGCTTGAGGTCATCAGAAGCTACAGAAGT
>CADCWO010000199.1 GCA_902806435.1 uncultured Synechococcales cyanobacterium
CCGCTAGCACTGGTAGTACTCTCTTCTCTCTAGTCAACCAGCAACAGCGAATCTTTGCTAAAGTGCCAAAAGCCTGTACGCCTAGGCTATTTCTGAAAGCATTTCATCAGCAGAAGTACAAATTGCCGACTCAAGGCATTTACTCAGTAGCGTCGTGACCTGCAAATCGATCGCTGGCAGCAATAGTAGTCTTAGTCTTATAACCTCTTCCAGTTAGCTTCTTCACGCGCTGTAACTCAATCAAGCCTTCTTCTTTCAGCTTTTTTAGAATGAGGCGTAGGTGGAGATACACCTGAAACTTATGCCCAGGAATGGAGAAGATGAGAGCTGCTAGTTCTAGATCAACTTTGTCCATCCATCCGCCCGCATCCTCCAGCTGTGCCAGGATGAATACCTGCAGTTCGGGTAGGGAGTGCTGCCTCAGGGCAGGAAACTTCAGCTCAGCTCAGTCTACCCATCCTTCAGTACCTCAACAACATGATTGAACAGGACCGTCGATTCCTCCAGCGACTGATCAAGCCAGGGTTGGGATTCAACTCCTTCAACTGGGCCCGAAGAACCATCAAGGGATACGAAGTAAGCTGTTCACCTATGACCGGCGGGCGCCTAAGCGGTGGTAAAGGTGGTGTAGAGCGCCCAACGATGTCTAGAACAAAGGGCATTGTCAAGTTAAGTGGATCTAACACCCTTTGTTGAGAAAATTGCCTTTTTGCGAGAGCCGAAAGTTGCGTTTTTTAATATCAAAATTGCTGACATTCTCAATAATCACCCTATCGGGAACTTAACTTGACAATGCTCCATAGCTTCGTAGCTGTCACCAGCACTCTGGGAACATAACCATAGCCCTTCAGCAGCTTGCGGTAGAAGCGTCTTGCTGCTTGCTTGTTGCGACGCTTTTGGAGCAACATATCAAGGACATTGCCATGCTGGTCCATGGCTCTCCAGAGCCAAACTACCTCACTATTGATGAGATGGGAGTCCTCATCAATGTGCCACTTATCCCCTGGCCTGGAGCGTCTGTGCTGCAGAAGATTGGTGTAAGTTTGAGCAAGCTTGTGGCACCAGCGACGAATCGTTTCGCAACTGACCTGAAGGCCCGTTGGAGCAAGAGTTCCTGCACATCCCGATAGCTGAGGCAAAACCGGAAATAAAACCAGACAGCCTGACAAATAATCACTGCTGGGAAGCGGTGACGGTGGTAGAGGTCAGAAGATGTACTCATCACCCCAGTATCTCAAGATAAGCACCTAGTTAATGTGACACTGCCGGCAGCAGGTCAATCCTTTCAAGCCAGTCGAGCCAGTCTCGCAACTGCCTCAATCAGCTCGGCTGGCTCAACTGGCTTGGGTACGTGCATTTGGAAGCCCGCAGCAAGAGCATGCACCCGATCTTCCTCCCTGGCGTACGCCGTCAATGCAGCAGCTGGAATCTGTCCTCCTTGCTCCGGCTTCAACGTTCTCACCTGGCGGATCAGGGCATAGCCGTCCTTCTCTGGCATGCCAACATCACTGATCAATACATCCGGCTTTAACCGAGGGAGCACCTCAAGCGCCTCGTCCACTGATGTGACCACTATCACTTCACCCCTGCACTGTTCAAGCACTACGGTGATATACTCGCGGGCCTCAGCTTCGTCCTCTACGACCAGCACTCGCAAACCAGCTAGCACCGGGAAATTATCAGGTACTGCACCCCCACCGATTGGATGAGCTACCGGAGGTGGATACTCTGGCGCTGGGGCATTCGCCCCCTGCCCAGAGAGTACCCCAGTCTGAGCAGAGGCTACACCATCAGGGTTTTCCTTTTCTGCAGCAACGCTCACTCCTGGGGAGCGATCCAAATCGTAGGTATCTACAAGTGGCAGCTTCACCATAAACGTCGCCCCCTGCCCCTCCCCTCGACTTGTAGCATGGACAGTTCCGCCGTGCAGTTCCACCAGTTGGCGCACGATCGCCAGCCCTAACCCAAGCCCACTGGACGACCGGGTACTCCGGCTGTCGGACTGGCGGAAGCGCTCAAAAACATAGGGCAGGAAGTCAGAAGTGATCCCAATTCCAGTGTCACTCACCTCAATTTGGGCATAGAAGTGGCTGGATGGGTCTGCTGTTCCTTGCCTACTCATCGGCCCATTGACCCAGTGCTCCTCGACTTGCTTGAGGGTCACTTCTACCTGTCCCCCTGGCGGTGTAAACTTAATCGCGTTGGAGAGCAGGTTCCAAACGACTTGTCGCAAGCGGTCAGGGTCAGCCGAGACTAGTCCAACCGACGGGTCTAGCTTGGCCTCGAAGTGAAGCGCCTTGGCTTGAATCGCTGGGCGGAGGGTCTCGATGACTGCTTCCGTGAGGGGAACCAGTTTAGAGGGGCGCATATGCAGGCGCAGTGTACCGGCTGTGATCCGGGAGATGTCTAATAGGTCTTCGATCAGTTGCGCCTGAGACCTAGCATTGCGGACGATAGTTTCCAGGGCTTTGGCTGTCCTCGCGTCGTCCAACTTTTTGGTGGAGAGGAGCTGTGCCCATCCCAGTATCGCATTGAGGGGAGTCCGCAACTCGTGGGAAACCACGGCCAAGAACTCGTCCTTGGCCCGGTTGGCTGCCTCCGCCTCAGTCCGCGCTGCCTGCTCTCGAATTAATTGAGCTTGAGCCTCCTCTGAGCGCTTGCGCTCTGTGATGTCCCGCTCCACCGCTACCCAATGGGTATAGCAGCCCGTTTCATCTGCTACTGGCACCAAGCTCATTTCCACCCAGTAGGTCGAGCCATTTTTGTGGTAGTTGAGCAGCTCTACAACCACGGGCTCAAATCTTTCCAGCGCTGTCCGGACGGTATCTAGCGCTGCCCGGTCAGTTTGCGGTCCCTGCATAAAGCGAGGGGATTTAGCCACTACTTCTTGTGGGCTGTAGCCGGTCATCCGGGTAAAGGCTTGATTAACGTACAGAATGCGCGGGCCCGGCTCTTCCAGTGGCTCCGCCTTTGTAATCACAACTGCTTCATTCAGATTGACGGCCACCGACTCCAAAAGCCGCAGCCGCTCTTGGGCTCGGTTGCGGGCCGTCACATCCCGCACTAACCAGCGCAAGGCGCTCGCTTGACTACCGCAACCGCGAGTTGTACTCACGGTCAGCGCAGCATCAAAGGGCAGGCTATCTTTTAGGTCATGTCCCTTGGGAACACGCGGGTAGAGACGCACTTCATACTCCTGCACTACTGGGGTAGGAGTGGCTGCTAATCGCTCCTCCTGCGGTGTACGGCACAACTGGTTCAGTTTCGTCCGAAAATCGCGCCGCTCTGGTTCAGCGACAAAGTTGAGCAGTGGTTTGCCCACCAGGAATCGCTGCTCAATGTTGAGTAGCCTGGCCGCCGCCAGGTTGGCTTCCTGGATTTTTCCCTGGGCATCTGTGACCAGGTAGCCATCCGGCGCAAACTCAAACAGCTCTTGGTAGCGTTGGCGCTCTGCTTCCATCGCCGCTTGGGCAACAGCCAGCTCTTCGTTCTGAGCTCGCAGCTCCTCCTCGGCGACCTGGAGCTCTTCAAAGGCGGTGTTTAGCTCCTCTAAAGCAAAGGGGAGCCATGCCTCCTTCTGCCAGGGGGCACCTCTGGTATTTTTGTGCAGGGCAGTGACGCGCCCATACAGGATCTTGAGCTGGTGGAAAAAATCATCCTCATTCATACCATACCTCTAGCCGCTACTCCTGAGTTGCGCGAGCACCTAGATTTACTAGTAGTCGGTTCCACAGCGTCAAGACTATTACCCCGGGGTAGATTTAATCTATCGACATTATCAAGTTAAGTTCCCGATAGGGTGATTATTAAGAATGTCAGCAATTTTGGTATCGAAAAACGCGACTTTCTGCTCTCACAAAAAGGTAATTTCCTCAACAAAGGGTGTTAGATCCACTCAACTTGACAATGCCAGTATTTACTAGGGAGGATCAGCGACCGCCGCTAGGCGGCGCGCAAGCTTCGCGAATTTAGCCACTGGGTTGATGAGCTGGTTCTTCAAAGTGCAGCCTGAAACCCGCATTCTGTCATATAGTGCGATGGTCTTCGACCGGCCATTCATGTCGCACCTTAGGTGCGAAAGGCCATCGCGTCAAGCGGCCAAAAACGGTTTGCACTTCTGCGAGAGCGCGCAGCTATATCCAGCCCGCTGTGCAAGCTCACTTCCCTAGGGCAGTCAGCACCTTGCGGTAAACGATCTTGTCATCACCTGCCGCGTAGAAGTCGCGGATCCGTGCTTCCTTGTCGTAACCACACGTGCGGTAGAACGCCCGTACGCGCTTAAAGCTCACTAGTCCTGACGTTTCCACCAGTAGCATGCGCCCGCCACGCGCCATCAATGTTTTTTCGACGTCGTGCACCAGTGTCGCGCCGCGTCCTTGTCTCTGGCGATCAGGTCGGATGGCGATCAATTGCAAGTTCCACGTCTGATCGGTCATCGGTTCCGTCTCGCAGTAGGCGACCCCCACCGGCCCATCGTCGTCGTCGGTGATCCAGAAGTGATCGCTGTCACCGTTGTCGCCGAAGTAATCAGCCAGCATTTCGCCAACTTCTTCAAGTTGGTTCGTCTGGAACAAGCCAGTCGCGCTGACCAGGGCGAGCAGCGCTTCCTTGTCATCGGGTGTGGTCGGTCGAATCATCGCAAACTCCAGCGCACTAGTCCCTGTAGGAAGCTGCCTAACAACCGAAATCAACGGTTGCAGATGATGTTCAACTTAGCACAAGGGAGATGGCGCAAGACCATTGGAACTTCTGCTGAGTTACGCAGTGCTCAGGCTTTTTTCTTCATTCCTGCTCTGGCAGGACCAAAACTAGCAGGAAACTAAGTTGCATCACTGTAAGTAGCATTTCTTAGGTCAGTCCCACTCAGGTTAGCCCCTCGAAGACTGATAATCGGGACCTAGGCTAATAAGTTGAGCTTCACCTAAAAAACGGAGAATAGCTTCTTTTCTTTCCCAACTAAGAACTGTTTCATCAGCACTCTCAATTGGACTCAGGGGATTCGGGTCAGTGACTTTTAGGTACAAAAGGCGAACATCACCTAGGCGTACTAGCTCGTTGTACCTGTGATAGACCAGGCAGCGTCACTGTGAAAGTTGCTCCCTGACCTTCTTGACTTTCCACCTGGATAGTTCCACCATGCAATTCTACTAACTGTTGCGCGATTGTTAAACCGATGCCTATCCCGCTTTGTGATTTTGAACTGGTAGTGTTGTCCTGACGGAATGCCTCAAATACTTGAGACAAAAACTCCTGACGGATACCTACGCCTGTATCTTTCACCTGCACTTGAACCTGAGAGCCGGAGCACTCCAACTGGAGTTGAATGCTGCCTCCTGAAGGGGTGAACTTAACAGCGTTAGCCAAGAGGTTGCACAAAACCTGATGTAAGCGGTTTGGGTCACCCTCTACTTCTGCTGTTATCCAGGAGGTGATCTCTAAGAGAACGCCTTTGCCTTCTGCTACTGGGTGCATTGTCTCGATGGCGGCTTCGATTACAGAGAGCATGCTTACCGAACACCGATCCAGACGCAGTTGACCTTGGACAATCCGTGAGAGGTCTAAGAGGTCCTCAACCAGTTGGGCCTGATATCCGGCATTGCGCTCAATGGTCTCTAAGGCACGGGCCAAGGTTGCTTCATCCAGCTTGCGGTCGCGCATGAGGCGCGTCCATCCCAGAATCGCATTCAGAGGGTTGCGTAACTCGTGAGCGACGACGGTGATGAACTCATCTTTGGCGTGAGTGGCTGCTTCCGCTGCGCGTTGTGCCGCCTGCGCCTGTTCCAGCAGTTGAACCCGTTCTGCCTCCGCTTGCTTACGCGCTGTGAAATCGCGGACTATTTTCAAGAACCCACGCAACTGTCCTGTCTCATTGCGCAACGCCATTAACATCCCACTGGCCCAAAACCGGGTGCCATCCTTACGCATGTGCCAACGTTCATCCTCAGCTCGGCCGGCTGCTGTCGCCGTTGCCACCTCCTGCTCTGGCACTTGATTGTCAATGTCTTCCGGGGTAAAGATACAGCTGCCAGGCTGACCCACGATTTCTGCTGCTTGATAACCTAGGATACTTTCTGCTCCCAGGTTCCAACCAGTGATGTATGCGTCTGGATCTAGCAGAATAATCGCATAGTCTTTGATGTTCTCCATCAATAAGCGGTAGAACTCTTCGCTGTGAAGTAAGCTTTCCTGGTATTGCTGACCCATTAGCATCATTAGCTTTTCTTTAGGAGTAATTGCCGTTCATTTAGTCGCCAAGCAGCAGCCGTGCTTAGTACTTATGCCACTTTTGCTGACCCGGTCAGACTGATGAGGGTAGAGGCAATCTCGTTCAAGGGGAGAACAAGATCAACGCAGCCGGTATCAAAGGCGGCCTTTGGCATGCTAGGCGCCTTGGAAGTGGCTTCATCCTGGGCAATGACTGTCCCGCCCATCTGCTTGATCGCCTGCACTCCTGTAGCCCCATCGCCGTCTAAGCCCGTGAGGACCACCGCGATCGCCCGCTCCTTAAAACTTGTTGCTACCGACTCGAAGAGATTATTAGCGGCAGGGCGGCAAAAATGTACCCGTGCCGTATCTGAGAGGGTGAGGATGCCATAGCCGTTGACGAGTAGATGCTTATTGGGGGGAGCAATGTAGACAGTACCCAAACACAGCCTATCTCCTTCTTCTGCCTGCTTGACAGATAAAGCTGTGTGGCGGCTCAATATCTGGGCTAGCCAACTGCGGTGGTGAGGGTGTAAGTGCTGCACCACGACAATGGCTACCGGAAAGTTGGCTGGCAAGGCAGAGAGAATCTGGCTTAAGGCTCTTAGCCCACCGAGAGAGGTAGCCACTGCAACGATGTCATAGGCTGTATTAGGAAAGGGAGCTAGAGCGCTGAGTTGCGGTTGCTGGGCCATACTTCTCTCATCCGTTGGTTGTATATAGAAGTGGCCCCTGCGATACTAAGCACTTTCAGTTACAGGATAAGTAAGATAGTTATGTCCGCCACCAGGCATAGTAGAATTATAGCTACCTATGTCTACTAGCGGGCACATTGCAAGATTTCTTTAGTCAGGGGATTAAAAGGCAATGTACTCTTGCTCCGAAGATGGTAATTCGCTGGATACTATTAGTCGGCGATTCTAAACACAAGCAAGTTAAGGCTCCTACTTTCCGTGTCTGAAGGCACCTTTAGTTCAGCTAAAAACCAGTTGCTGGCCGCTCTGCCCCAGGTAGAATACGCGCGGCTTCAACTCAAGATGGAGGCTGTTGCCCTAACTTTTAGAGACATTCTCTACACCCCCAGTGGACCGATTGAGTACATCTATTTCCCCAATAACAGCGTCATTTCTCTGATCACCCCCATGGGGAATGGTGAGGAAATTGAAGTGGCTACGCTGGGCAATGAAGGCATGTTGGGCCTGCCGGTGTTCTTGGGAAGCGAGACAACACCCTTGAAAGCGATTGTGCAGATCGCCGGTGATGCGCTGAGGATGCAGGTAGATGTTTTCCGAAGCGAGGTTACTCCAGATAGTGCGTTGCACAGCTTATTACAACTCTACACGCAAGCGCTGTTTAGCCAAATCTCGCAATCTGCTGCTTGCAACCGCCTTCACTGTGTGCAGCAGCGCTTCTGCCGCTGGCTACTGATGACCTATGACCGGGTAGGACCAAGTCAATTTATGCTCACTCAGGAGTTCCTCGCTCTGATGCTAGGCGTGCGCCGCACCAGTGTGAGTGAGGTTGCCCACAAGCTGCAAGAGGAGGGGCTAATTCGCTACAGTCGCGGCAAAATGACGGTCCTCGACCCCAAAGGACTTGAGTCACTCTCCTGTGAGTGTTATGGCATTGTCAAACAGGAATTCAATCGCTTGCTTAGCTAATACTTCTGAGTGCAGAATGCCTTATAAGTGTGACAGTGACGAATCTTCTCTAGCTTTCAGCCTTAGCAACCAAAATTTTTCCGTTACTCTATAAAGGCGCTATTTAGCGGCAAGTGCTACAGGATAAGGTTTTAAGGTTGTCTCAGGTGGTTGCCCTTCTGCTGTGTGGAGCAGGGTACGAATATTTTTCTTACTCTTGGCCTGCATGTTTCGTCATTCTCGCCCTGCTGAGTGCTCCAATCACGTAAGTATTCCTACTTGCCGAAGGTAGGTCTGTGGCACTTTAGGCAAGATGCATGTAACGTTGGGTGGTTACTTCGGTCGCCACACCAATGCACCCAGGTGCTACCTCCCGTAGCGCACACTTGGGGAGCGTTACGCTTGCGCTATGATCAAGCTATGCGGCGTGGGCAATGCTCCCTACTGCAAAACGTTACCTTTTCGCGAACCTCACCTTTTGACATTTCGGGCTTAGCTCCTAGCTCTTTCCTTGTGCCACTAGTTGCTGTTCCCAGCGCAGGCAAAAAGCCAAGGGAACTAAATAATGTTAGGGATGAATCAACTCAATCCGCCTAGAGAAAATCGGCTGCTTGCTGCTCTACCCGCAGCTGCCTATATGTACGCCTGTCATTGATGCCGCTTTGTCTGTTGCTTCTTCCACCTATCTTAGGCTGGACCTGCAACAGGTGGAAGCCACGGCTACTGAACTCTGTTGCATGTTGTTATGTAATGCACCACGCTCAAAGTACTGGCTTAACCTATTGATAAGGGAGTGGTTGCACAGCTACTTCATCATCTTGAGTTGTGCGTTAACTAATGAGAGGCCCAGTGAAGGAGGACGAATTTTTCCAGCAGCTAAGGATGCTGTACGGGCGGGTAATCGCCTTACAGAAGCAGACTAGTGCTATGCCATCGAAGCAGGAAGTATGGCTGCCGGCAGCTCTAGAGGAACTGAATACTGCCTTTGAAGAACTACAGGTAGCCGAGGAAGGGCTGCATGCACAAACTGAGCAGCTAGCAGCGGCCCACGCACAGGTGGAAGCAGAATGCCAGCGCTACCAGGAGCTGTTTGAGTTTGCGCCTGAGGGCTACCTGATAACTGACCTGGAAGGGATAATCTTAGAAGCCAATCATGCTGCGGCTCAGTTGCTCAACTTATCGCAGCAGCTCATTGCAGGAAAACCCTTAGCTACTTTTATTGCTAAGTCCTCACGTCAGACCTTACGTTCTCAACTGGCTCAGCTAAAGCTAGGCCAGTTGGAGCGACTCCAGGAATGGGAACTGCCTCTACAGCCACGCCAGGGGATGCCCCTTGACGCTGCCATAACTGTCACTACTGCCTATAACCGCCAAGGCAAGCCACGCACTCTGCGTTGGTTGCTGCGCGATATCACCGAACGCAAGCAGGCGGCAGAAGTATTGCGCCAGCAAACCGAACGCGAAAGGCTAGTCGTAGAAATAGCCCAACGCATCCGCCAGTCTCTGAACTTAGAGAAGATACTAAGCACCACCGTCTCTGAGGTACGACAATTCCTTCAGTGTGATCGCGTGTTCATTTACCGATTCGAGCCAGACTGGGGTGGAATTGTGGTTG
>CADCWO010000200.1 GCA_902806435.1 uncultured Synechococcales cyanobacterium
ACTTCTCAAAATCAGAGTCAATTGTCATAAAGCTGCTTAGTATTTTTTGATTGGCTCCTGCTTTATTCAGTAAACTTAAGCCCTCCTTTAAAGTATAACTTTGTTCATAATACCCAGGAATTTATAACTCAATCACAAAACCATAAATTTTTATTGAATTTTTAACGTTTTATCTCAAAGCTGAAAAGAATAAATTCATGCTTCAAAATACAAATTATCGTTTATCAAATATGATATTTTTATTTCACACTATAGAAAAATAATTTTGTTCATAAGAACATTAAAAAAACAATTAATTCGATTAAGTTACTAAGGTTAATATTGCTCACCCACAATACTTGGGGAGCCATTTTTTATGTAAAATTCTTACTGGTAAAGATATGAATGCTAAAATCCCTATTTCCACGGCAAGGGACTGGTGCGTTCTGCAATTTTCCTGCAGAACGCACTACTGACAAGATTTATTTTTGTGGCAAGCTATGGGAAATCTATCCTTTTGAGATTGAGCATAAATTTGTGCTCACGAGTAGAGGAGTTAATACTTTGGTTGCGCCTAGCAACGCCATAGAAAAGCCCATAGTAAAAATTACGGATGCTGAAATCATTACAGTCCGTCTTAAGCAAATGGAAATTTTAAAGATAGGTAACCTAATTAAATACCAACCTGCTCCAGTTGATTAATGGGGAGTAGGTTGGCTTAGCTCAGTTATTTACTACCCAATTTACTAAGGTACGAACACCATAGCCCGTTGCGCCAGCACTGTTATAACCATTCTCCTTGTCTGTCCAAACAGGACCGGCAATGTCCAAGTGAGCCCAGTGCGCCTCATTGACAAACTCCTTCAAGAAAAGTGCTGCTGTGATTGAGCCACCGGCCCGGGGACCTGTATTTTTAAGATCAGCGATCGGCGACTTGATGCCCTCGAAATACTTTTCTTCCATCGGCATCTGCCATAACTTTTCCCCAGCCAGATCTGCTGCTTGAGTGAGTTGCGTAGCCAGCTCTGCTACCGGCGTCCATAGACCAGCGATATCATCCCCTAAGGCAACCACGCAAGCGCCAGTCAGAGTTGCTAAATCAACGATCGCATCTACCCCCAGCTTTTCAGCAAACACCAACGCATCTGCTAGGGTTAAGCGTCCCTCTGCATCCGTATTGTTAATTTCAATCGTCTTACCATTAGAAGCAGTGAGGATGTCCCCCGGACGCATGGCATGGCCGCTGATCATGTTTTCCGTAGCGGCAACAATAAAGTGAACTTCCACATCCGGCTGAAGTTGTCCCACAACTTTAGCGGCACCCAAGGCTGCCGCTGACCCACCCATATCCATTTTCATTGTCTCGATGCCGCTGCCTGCCCCTTTAAGATTGAGGCCACCGGAGTCAAAGGTCAGCCCTTTACCGATGATTGCTAGCTTGCGCTTGGGAGCCCCTTCCGGTTTATAGGTGAGGTGAATGAACTTAGGAGGCAGGTCTGAGGCTTGCGCCACTCCTAAAAATGCCCCCATTCCTAATTGCTCGCAATCTTCTTTTTCTAAAATCTCGATGTTCAAGCCGTGCTCAGCAGCGATCGCTTCTGCAGTCTCGGCCAGCGTGATCGGCGTCACCACATTAGGGGGAGCAGCAACCAATTCTCGAGCCAGGATTACCCCAGTACAAATTTGATGGGCCTGCTGAATGGCCTGGGTTTGCTCTCCTAACCCCAGCAGTTCAACCCGTTCCAACTTGTGATTACTACCGTTTTCTGCTGGCTCTGATTTAAACCGCTTATCCTCGTGGAGCGCCAGTTCAATTCCCTCCGCGATCGCCTGAGCCGTCAAGGCAGGATCGTCATTCCATAGGGGCAAGTGAATGCCCAAAGTTTTAGATTTCTCTTTCTTCGCAGTACGGGCAACCACTGCCGCTGCCCGTCGCAAGCTATCCAACTTCAGCTCCAGCTTTCCTAAGCCTACTACCATCACTTTTCGGACTGGGCTACTTCCCCCTACCCGAGTCACCGCGCTTGAACCAGCTTTACCTTTAAACTCGGTTTCCTCAATTAGCTCCTTTAGAGCATTTGAAAATTTGCCATCCAATTCAGCAAGCTGATCATTTAGCTCAACACCATCTTCAAAAAAACCAATGGCTAGCATATCCCCAGACCAATCAAGTGGCAGGGTCTTTGTTGTTTGAATATCCATCCCCTAGGTACCTCCTTTATCTTCCAGTATTCATCAAAATTAGGGTTTGCAGCTACCACTGCGGCATAGTTACCTGGCAAGCAACCGTTGTGCTTCCTAGAATGCAAAAGATCAGGCAATATTGAATTCCAGGTCAACACTGATGTCAACGACAAAACGGATTACCCCAGCCTCGATAGTGATTACTACTGGTGTGGGTGCTCTTTTGCTAGGAATAGCCTTGGTGGCAGTTGTCGGATTCAACTCGCCTCGGAATCAGTCTCAGGAACAACTTAGTAAAGGTAAGACTGCTACCACTCTTTCAAAACTCTTGCCCCTAGAGCCTGGCAAACGGGCGATTCCTCTAGAAGCATTAGCCCAGCTCAAAGGGTCTCAAGTCGCCAATCGGGCTCGCTACTTGTTGGCTAGCGATTCTATCCAACAGCGTCAGGGAAAATCAGCCCTTGACGCCCTAGCCGGGCTAGAAGCAAGCTACCCCGTTTTAGCTCCAGAGATTTTAATCAAGCGTGCTCAAGCTTATGAGCTAGCTGGAAATGCCGCCCAGGCAAAAGCAACCTGGCAGGCGTTACTCCAGAATTATCCGCAAGAACCTGCGGCGGCAGAAGCCCTGTATGCCCTGGGCCGCACTCAACCACAATACTGGGATAAAGCGATCGCCCAGTTCCCCAGCCATCCCCAAACCGTCACAATTGCCCAAACGCGGTTGCAGCAAAACCAGAAGCAGCCGCAACTACTTCTGCTTCTGGCCCGCCACGCCCTTTACCTGCCCAATATCACATCTGTTTTGGACCAGTTGATCAGCCAGTATAAAAACCAGCTTCAACCTGAAGATTGGTCAGCGATCGCCTTTGGCTACTGGGAAAAGCAAGACTACGCCAAAGCTGCCGCAGCCTATGCCAAAGCTCCGCTAACGGCCCGCCATGCCTACCGTACTGGGCGGGGTTTGCAGTTAGAGGGTAACCAGGAGCAAGCAGTCAAAGCTTACCAGCGGATGATTACTCAGTTTCCCCAAGCACCGGAAACACCGACCGCTTTACTCAAACTGGCAGAGTTGACCCCCGCCACCCAGGCCCTAGCGTACTTGAACCAGGCGATCAAGATTAGCCAGAATCCCCGGCAAGTGGGTGAGGCGCTATTTGCTAAAGTCAACCTGCTTAATAGCCTACATAGTGTTCGAGAATCTCTACAGACTCGCCAAATGCTGTTGACGACCTACAGCAAGACCGAGGCTGCTGCGCAACTGCGTTGGATGGAAGCCCAACGACATATTGAGGCTCAAGACTATGCCAGCGCTTTCAATCTAGCCCAAGAGATTGGCAGGGATAATCCTGACAGTGAAGTTGCCCCCCAGGCTGCCTTTTGGTCAGGTAAGTGGGCGCATCGATTGGGGCGGAAAGTCGCAGCTAAAAAAGCTTTCCAGCAGGTTTTGGTGAACCATCCGGAGTCTTATTACGCTTGGCGTGCGGCTGTGCAATTGGGCTGGGATGTTGGGGATTTCGCCACTGTTCGCCAGCTTCAGCCACAAATCACTACAACCAATGAACGGCTAGCCTTACCCACAGGGTCTGCATCATTGCAGGAACTCTACCGGCTTCAGCAAGACCGGGAGGCCTGGGTACGCTGGCAGTGGGAATACCGCAACCGGATAGACTCTTCCCCAGAGGAGCAGTTGACGGACGGCCTCCTGCGCCTGGGCGTAGGCGATAACTTGGATGGCCTGTTTATGCTTGAGAATTTACAAACGCGATCGCAAACTGAGCCGCAAACCCAAACTAAGTACCAATTGTGGCAGCAACAACTGGAATACTGGCAGGCTCTCTACCCACTACCCTTTCTAAGCCCGATCACAAACTGGTCAAAAGCACGAGAATTAAACCCTCTACTCGTGATGGCACTGATCCGGCAAGAGTCTCGATTTCAACCGCAGATTCGCTCCGCTGTCGGCGCAACTGGCCTGATGCAGGTAATGCCGGAGACCGCTACCTGGATTGCGCAGCAAATCAAACTACCTCGCTATAAATTAGACAACCCTAACGACAACATCAAACTGGGCACCTGGTACCTGGACTACACGCACCAAGAATACCAGGACAATTCTATGCTAGCCGTTGCCAGTTACAACGCCGGGCCTGGGAACGTTGCTGACTGGGTAAAAAAATCAGGGCAGGGCGATCCTGATGCCTTTGTGGAGGCGATTCCGTTTCCAGAAACCCAAGGCTACGTTAAAGCGGTATTTGAAAACTACTGGAATTATCAGCGGCTTTACAACCCAGAGATTTCCGAGCTGATGCAAAAGGAATCTTAGGGGCTATTTGGATCAGTCAGTTGCCCTACTGATGTAGGACGCTAACCGGCTATTGGGCAAACCTAATTTTGAGAGAAACATGTTACTGATGCCGCCACGGGTAACGCTCACAACACTTGTGCTCTGATTCGTAATCCGCAATACATCAACTTGCGGCTCTCTGCTCTGATAAAATCGGCTTACCAAGTACTGCGCTTGCAGGTAGCTTCATCTAAAGCGACATAAGACTAACGTTGCTTCTGTTGTTGCCGGTTGTCGAGCTTCACCGGAGAGAGCAAACATGGATATCATTACCGCTTTGCTGGTATCAACTGCTGTAGGTGTATTGGCCTGGGGCTTCTACCGAGCTAGACTGCTGGGAAGGTTAGGCATCTTAGCTTGGCTGCAATCAGTCGTCCTCTTTGCTCCTTGGCTATTGACTTTTAGCCTGGTAGCAGCAGGAATAACGATCAACGCTGTTAGTACGTTGTTTTTGTTGCTAATTTCGATTGTGATCTATGTCATCTTAGGCAATCGTCTGCGAATAGCAGCCAGTCAAGAAGCGGCCTTATCACAGCCCTCTAAAGCGATGGATGAACCTGCTTACCAGGATGATACTGAATCAGCAAGCTCAGAGCCTTCTGGGGAAGAACCTGCCCAACTAACACAGAAGGCTCAGCTACTGTCAATGCCAGAAGCAGACTTAAAGCTGATCCGAGGTGTTTTTGGGTTCGACACCTTCTTTGTGACTGAAACTATTCCCTACCAAGAGGGGGCCATTTTCAAAGGTAACTTAAGGGGGGAACCTGAAGCAGTCTATGCTCAGCTATCTCATAGTCTGCAAGCGCAACTAGCTGAGCAGTACCGTCTATTTTTAGTCGAAGATCAGGATGGAAAGCCGGTTGTGATTGTGTTACCTAGCCGGAACGACCCTCAGCAAACTACCCTTACCCAAAAAGTTTCAGCAGGGTTATTTCTACTTTTGACGCTTTTTACCAGCCTGGAAGCCTCCGCCCTGCTCCAGCACTTTGATGTACTGGAGGCTCCTAGTCGGTGGTTAGAAGCCTTGCCAATCAGTGTTGGGCTATTAAGCACTTTAGCTATCCATGAGCTGGGCCATTGGCTGTTGGCTCGTCGCCATCAGGTGCGCTTGAGTCCCCCTTTTTTGATTCCGGCCTGGCAAATTGGTTCTTTTGGAGCAATTACCCAGTTCAAGTCACTGCTGCCTAACCGTAAAGTATTATTTGATGTTGCCTTAGCAGGTCCAGCTGCAGGTGGAATACTCTCTTTAGGACTACTATTGATTGGCTTATTGCTGTCACAACCCAACAGCCTGTTCCAGATCCCGACCCCTTTTTTCCAAGGCTCGATCCTAGTTGGTACACTAGCACGGGTCGTCCTGGGTTCGGCGTTGCAGCAGCCTCTGGTTTCAGTGCATCCTTTAGTTGTGGTGGGTTGGCTAGGACTTGTGATTACAGCGCTTAACTTGATGCCTGCGGGACGACTGGACGGAGGGCGGATTATGCAGGCAATTTATGGTCGTAAGGTAGCAGGACGGGCAACGGCTGCCACACTCATCCTACTAGCGATCGCCTCACTGGCTAACCCTCTAGCACTATACTGGGCCGTGGTAATTCTCTTCCTGCAACGGGAGCCAGAACGCCCAAGCTTAAATGAGCTCTCAGAACCTGACGATGCCCGCGCTGCCCTGGGATTGCTGGCTTTATTTCTGATGGTAGCAACCCTATTACCCCTCACTCCAGCTATAGCAGGACGTTTAGGAATTGGTGGCTGATTTGAGGTCATGTTTTCCTAGATGATGCGGCAAGCTAAAATTAATTGTAGGAGGGAGCCATGCCCAATCCTCCATTATTTCAGGATCGCCATCAAGCTGGAGAAGAACTCGCGCGGGCTGTTCTTGCTGCTGTGCCGCCCCAGCCAGTGATTGTGTACGCTCTTCCTCGGGGTGGTTTACCTGTAGCAGAACCAGTGGCTCGTCACCTCCAATGTCCTTTGGATGTTGTAGTTGCGAAGAAAATTACCGAGCCGGAGCAACCGGAACTGGCAATTGGAGCAGTGACAGCTGATGGGCACGTCCTTTGGATGAAACAGAAACCTGCCTGGATATTGAATCCTGGCTTGCGACGTGCAGCTCTAGAGCAAGCCCAGCAAAAGGCTCAGTCTCAGTTAGCGCAACTGACAGCTAATCGTTCCCCACGACCTGCTAAGGGGGCAGTGGCGATTCTAGTTGATGATGGTATAGCTACTGGCATGACTATAGCGGTGGCAGTACAAGCTTTGCGAGAGCAACAACCAGCTGAAATCTGGATTGCTGTACCAGTGGCCCCTGTGGGTTTAATTGGCTCGCTGAATCAATGGGCAGATCGAGTGATTGTACTAGAGACCCCAGACCCATTCTGGAGCGTAAGCCGCTTTTACCTAGACTTCCCACAGGTTGAGATGGAGGAAGCTCTTACCTGTCTTAGGATGGTGACATAAATGCTGTACAGCCTTGCGCTAGCCTGCTTTACTGAGAAGGCTTGCTGCTGGGGGAGAGTGTTTCCAGTGGCTAAGATGGTAGTACTCTGATACCAGTTCATAGCTATCTTCACGCGTTTAAGAGGTCGTGCTGAGTCTCCTACCTTTGCAGATATTAACTATCTAGAAAACTAGTAATGCATCTTGCCTCGTTTGCTCTCCAGTTTTAAGTGTTTTTGCCTGTTAATTCTAGATAAGTGGCAAACATGAAAATCTTACTCGTGGAGGACAACCAATATCTGGCTGAAATACTAGCGCAGGCACTGACTGAACAACACTATGTTGTAGATATTGCCAGCGATGGTCAGGCTGGCTGGGAGCTGGTAACGGCGTTTACCTATGACTTGATTCTGTTGGATGTGGTTCTACCCAAGCTGGATGGTATTAGCCTTTGCCGTCGTTTGCGATCGCAAGGCTATCACATGCCAATTCTTCTCTTAACGGCCCAGGACACTAGTACGAACAAAGTACTCGGACTGGATGCTGGAGCAGATGACTACGTTGTTAAACCCTTTGACCTGCAAGAGTTAGCAGCTCGGGTCCGGGCGTTACTTCGTCGCGGCAACGTCGCTTTGTCGCCCACGCTAGAGTGGCGTGGTTTACGTCTTGACCCAAGTACCTATGAGGTTTCCTACGATGGCCAGCTACTACATTTGACTCCAAAAGAATATAGTCTGCTAGAACTTTTCCTCCGCAACAGCCGTCGTGTCCTTAGCCGCAGTGTCATATTGGAACATCTGTGGTCATCTTTTGAAGATCCACCGGAGGAAAACACAATCAAGTCTCACATTAAAGGGCTGCGTCAAAAACTGAAAACTGCCGGGGCTCCTACTGACTTTATTGAGACGATTTATGGTTTGGGTTATCGTTTGAAACTACCCTCTCCCTAAAGGTGGAAGGCTTAGTCCATGCTTGGCGGGTGGTATGAGTGACAAAGCAAGTTGAAGCCCACCCAAGTAAAGGGCAGTCTCTACCACCTGAGACTTAATCCAGTTTTATCCCCAAGTTCTCCACTTTTGGGACCTAATCTAGAGGTGGCTACAGTGGTGTGCGCGATTACTTGGCAGGTATCAGGTGCGATCGCGCTACTCTCAGAGTTACTACTTTTGAGATGTACCTACCGTAAACTGCGACACCTCAGCAACCTGACCGTTCATGTAGGGTGTTGCACTTAAGTCAACCGCTTAGCCCGAAGTATGACTGTGGGAAGTGAGGATGGTCTAGCGCTCATCGTTCAAACACTTGGCAGAGGAAGCAAAATGTCTACAACGATTGTCAATTTGACCTTGCCCTTGGTTGTTGAGGAAGCAGAAAGTGTTTTAGATACCTATCCCTATCATCCTTACCAGCAAGTCTTTGCTATACCCAATTTGCGGCAAAAATTACTCGCCTATGTGCTCAGCCGAATTCACAACCTTTATGCAGTTATTAATCAAGGAACTGAGCTATCCCAGGCTTCTCAAATTGCTCATCGTTCCTTGGAGAACCGGTTAAGTATAGAAGCTTTGATCCGCCAGGGTATCGAGCACATCCTGCAAGAAAACACTGATTGGGTGAGTCATTCCATTCCAGAAGAGGTTGATCCTGGTAACGATTCCTCGCATTGGTTTGGTTGACAAGAACGGTCTCGGCTATAGACTTACTTCTTGGCAAGCTTGCATTTCTAGGGCTCTGCAGGCTTCTGTATGGTTTCCCTTTTACAATACTCTTCAAAAGGTAAGCCGACCAATTCATGAGTTTCGCTAACGTTCCGTAGGAAGGAGTTACCAAGTCTAGAGTCCACCTGCACTAAGGGCAGGGGAATGGTAACCAAGCTTTCTGGCGATCGCCGGGTACTCGGCACCAGTTCCGGGTAAGGATGGTAGTGCTTTAGCAGCTCAAAAGCAGCGAAGTGGTTACTATAGCGTGCTAAAAGCGTACTGCGCTTGTTTAACAGGCATAGAGCAAGCGTGACCTACTTTCTCGCTTAGGTTTCCAGTGCTTATGATAAACACGACACACCATAGGCTGCGATTAGCGTTTAGACACCGCTAGAGAATTGCTAAGATACCAGCGCCAGGGCAACTCCGTTCCACGGGTAAGACCAATCCGGGTTGTCTGGACCAAGCTTTTGATTTGGGAGTCTAACTCTGTTTGAAATTGTAAATCCCGGTGCTCTAACCATAAGGGATTGCCTGGTTGTAAAGCTTGTCCGCTCAAACTCAAGTCGATTTTTAAGGCACGGCAGAGTTTACCAGGGCCGGCAGCTATGCGATGCGGTCGCTCGGCACTCGGCTCGACCCAATCAAGAATTGTCTCCAGTTCCAGGGCGCGGATCAGCACTGCACTAGGGATACCAGGTTGATCCGTCACAATATTTAAGCAGTGGTAGATCCCATAGATGAGGTAAACATAGGTGAACCCGGGAGGGCCAAACATCACAAAATTGCGAGGAGTCTGCTGGCGGTAAGCATGACAGGCAGGGTCATTTGGGGCATAGGCTTCTGTTTCGACAATCATGCCTTTGATTACCTGCCCCTCGGGAGTTCGGCGGACAAGTTTAGAGCCAATTAGTTGAGCTGCAACTTCTATCGATGGACGAGCCAACCAGGAGGACTCTACAATTTGAGAGGTTTGCTGCATAGCAAGTTTCAATACTGACCAATACTGGAGGCCGACAACCGATGGATGTCAAATTAGTTTTAGCTGGTCTAACCGTTATTTTTACGGTGTTATGCCTTGTTTTTGGGACTCGCAATGGTTTTTACGATTCAGACAACTACCACGGTAATGGTTCAGCCCACTAAACTTCAAGCTCGGATTAACTGGGCTATCCCTGAACTTGTTAGCATCGATACATATGCTGGTGTAGACTTTTTGCTTCCCTCAAGTTGGTGCAAGAGGTCTAGGTAATCGGCCGTTAAGACCATACTGAGAAGATGGCCAAGTGCCGTCTCAGATGGAGAACCATTGGGGAAGTAACGCTCATGGTTGAACTGGAATGCCTACCCTACGGTGCTGGCCATAGGGGTGAAGGGATCTGTTTGCTCGTCCGGATGGGGCCTTATCGGATTCTCTTAGACTGTGGCCTAAGTGATATTTCAAGTTTGCAACGATCCACTTCCATCGGGGTTATTAACCCTAAAGACTCCCTACCGGCAGACTTAGTGCTGTGTAGCCATGCTCATACTGATCATGCTCAGGGTTTACTTGCCCTACACCGTGCTTTCCCAAAACTGCCCGTCTATGCTAGCGAGGTTACAACTGCGCTGCTTCCCCTGAATTGGCCAGAACTCAACTTAGCTGAGTCTGTCTCGTTTTGCCAAGCCCTCCCTTGGCGATCACGCGTGGAGTTAGCTGATGATCTAAGTGTGGAACTTCTACCAGCTGGGCACTTGCCAGGGGCAGCAGCCTTCCTGTTAAACTACACGGCTACTAAGGGTAGTGAGGAGGCACGGTCCTACACAGTCTTTTATACGGGCGACTTCTTTCTCTCCAATTCCCGTCTAGTTGAGGGCTTACATTTAGAAGAATTTCGAGGGCTATCCCCGGATGTCTTAATTATTGAAGGCACCTTCGGTACCGCTCGTCATCCCCACCGTCGCAGTCAAGAAAATCAACTAGCAGAGCGGATTGCTGAAGCTTTAACCCAGGGAGTTTCTGTTATCTTACCTGTGCCTGTTTTAGGCGCGGGCCAGGAATTGTTAATGCTGCTGCGCAGCCATCACTACTTTACCGGACGAGATATTGATATCTGGGTTGACTCCACCATTGCCGCAGGCTGTGATGCCTACCTGAAAATTTTGCCCCACCTGCCCAGTAATGTGCAGAATTTTGCTCGCCACCAACCGTTATTCTGGGATGAACGGGTCCGCCCCCGGGTGCGGCGCCTGCAGCCAGAACAGAAACCGGCGCTCAACAGTCCGTGTATTGTCTTGGCTGACCGGACTGTTAACTTTAGCGAGTACTGCAACCCTCTAAATCAGCCTTGGTTGCTGCTATACCCGCAACATCCTCCTACGCAAGGGGCTACAACCGCTAATGTTAGCGCTGCTCCAGAACTAACCCAGCAATTGGAGGCCGAAATTGCCGCGGGCCGCTTGACCTTCGAAACATATCTATTGGCGCAGCACTGCGACGGCCCAGGCACCACTCAATTAATTCATAACCTTCGCCCTCAGCACGTTGTACTTGTCCACAGCTCACCAACGTATTTAGCAGATCTGACCAGTCTAGATGAACTCAATAACCGCTACCAACTGCACTGTCCTGCCGTAGGCGTCCAGGTAGAACTACCCATTGGTGAGGTATTTTTGCAGCCACCGACTCCTGATACTGAGACCAGTTATGAAGGTGAGCTCTTAGAGCTGGGGCAAACTGTCACCGTTAGCCTGCCAGAGGCTATCACCACTGATCCTCGGTTTGCTAACTTTGCCGATACAGGTTTAATTGCTGCCCGCTGGCAGGGGGAAGAGCTTGTCCTACGAGGGCTATCACAACGTGAGTTATTGGTTAGCCGTCTGAATGCCAGCGCCATAAACTCAGATGTCAAATGTTGTGCTAACTGCCAGTACTACCGAGGCCAACGCTGTTGGAATTCCGCCTCTCCTCTCTTGGGCTTTAAGGTTGCCCCAGATGGTTACTGCCCTGCTTTTGCAGCGATCGCTAGTCTGAGCCCTAATGTCATCGAGCCAGATACCGAAGGGGATTACCCCTAATCTGGGTTGGCGTCGGGTGAAGGGTTGCGCAGCTGTTCCGCTTCCGGGCACTCTTCTGATACTAGTGGGTCAATGTCCCCTCTACGTACTCCTGCCAGCTTGCGTGTCACAGCGCCGATACTCTCTAGACGCACCATTTCTTCCCAGGCACAAGTTTCATCTTCTTCTTCCGTTTCGTAACGTATAGTTACCAAATCTCCCTCAAGATCAGTAATGCGAGCACGCTCTAGCCAGCGTTGCTGATCTCGCAAGAAAACCCAAACTTCGTGACCATCACTACAAAGTTGATAGATCTTGCGGTGTAGCATGCGTTTCTCTCCTGTACGGATATTCGGCTGCTCGAGAGCGAGAGTGGGTCGTGTAGTGATAACCTTAGCCCTTAATTGGGTGGAGTGACCACAACCTACGGGTTAATTTGAGACCTCTGGTTTTTTGCCAACTTTTGAAAAAGGATTGTTAATGTATAGACTACTGCATGAAGTCAACAATAAAGCTCAACAGCTGTTGAAGACGACAAAAAAGTAGATATATTTGCACTGGAGATTTAGAGGGCAATGCCCAACTTTATGAAATCATTAGCTAGAGCTTTAATCTTTAGGGAATATGGTTTCATCTTGTTACATTCCTGTTCATAGTGTAGCAACTGTTAGAGACACTCTCATTAGGAGTTTTTACCGTCGCTGCTCCGGCAATAGGCTAAGTGCTTGTAGTCATTGTCATTCAAACGTTCTACCTACGCCTCAACTATTGGTTGACTAGTAGGGACTACTTAATCTCACCTCGTTGCACACAACTGGAATCTGAAATGTTGCTTCATCTTAGTACGTGGCTAGAAGTGGAAGCCTACCTGCAAAATTCTCAAGGCATTATCCTCCCGATTGGGTCTACTGAGCAACATGGTCCTACAGGTTTAATTGGTACCGACGCCATCTGTGCTGAGGTGATTGCTCGTGCTGTTGGTGAGATTACTAATGCGCTGGTCGCTCCCACGATTAACGTTGGCATGGCACTCCACCATACTGCGTTTCCAGGTAGTATCAGCCTCCGGCCCTCGACAATGATTTTAGTGATTCGCGATTACCTACTTTGTCTAGCAAAAGCGGGCTTCCAAAAATTCTTCTTTATTAACGGACATGGTGGTAATGTGGCAACCTTGAAAGCCGCTTTTGCAGAAAGCTATGCAACCCTGGCAGATTTACAGGTTCCGAATGCGGAGCGAGTGCAATGCCAGGTCCATAACTGGTACATGAGTGGGCCGGTTTACCAGTTGGCGAAAGAGCTGTATGGAAATAAAGAAGGCTCGCACGCAACCCCTAGTGAAGTTGCCGTAACCCAGTACGTTTATCCTGAAGCAATTAAGCACGTGCCTTTGAACCCAGAAGTTTCCCAACAACACAAAATTTACAGTGCCAGCGATTTTCGCCAACGCTATCCAGATGGACGAATGGGGTCAGATCCATCCCTGGCAACGCCAGAACATGGCAAGCAGTTGTGCGATCGCGCGGTGCAATCACTTAGTCAAGCATACTTAGATTTTTTGCAGGCAGATTAATATTAATTTAAGCGTAGGCTTTCTACCGCTGCTACACGGCCCTTGTAGGCAGGCAGCACAGGCTACCAAAAAGCAACTGCATGGGGAGGCTATACCGCGAACTCACGTTGTTACGACGACTCAAGTATTCCCCACCCAACAGAGCAGAGAATTGCTGCATGATTCTAAAATCTGATTTGATACCCCGATAATTTTTGCACGAGGCTTCTGTGTATTACCCCCTTAATGCGAAGATTTTAAGCCTGCCCAGCCGACCACAATCATTGCTGGTTTTCCCACAAGGATGAAGGCGGCGATAAGCTCCTCAGCCATAGGAGTACCGTAAACACTAGAGCTGCCAGCAAACGAATAACCACGATTTGTTAGATATATAGGGCTATAATATTACAGTTGTAGATAGGCAGGGGAGTGAATTCGCTTTTGGTAATGGTGGTATCGAGCAGTAGCTTGATGAGCTCTGCGCCAATAAGACCAGTGCAAAACGTGTTCAAGACACCAGAACGTGGGAAACAAGAGCCTAGATACCCACCGTTTCATCTCCCCAACACTCAATCGGACAACAAACCTCGCACCGCTTTGAACGAGGCCAGGCTGCCAGTGGATGCGCTCGCCAAAGGGGGGGTAGCCCTGGTGAGGACAGGTTCAGCTTGCTGCCGCAGGATTGAGAGAACTGTTTGAGCAGCCAGGACGAGGGTGATGTGTCGATACCAACCGTGCCAGGAACGAACTTCGTATTCTCCTAAACCTAGCTGGTCTTTAGCGAACTTAAAGCACTCCTCAATTCGCCACCTTTGCCCAGCTATTTGAGCCATCGTTTCTAGGGTGGTATTGTTCTTAGCAAAAACTTGGTAGTAGCTGATGAAGCGAGGGTCATCAGGGTGTTCCAAACAGCGACGAAACAGCAGCCAGCGTTGGCAACCCTCTGATTGGTCACAGTTAACGGCAACGCGTGCCCAATCATAGAATCGTTCTCCCTTGCTGCCAGCTCCACAACTCAGGCGCTGCCACTGCTGAGAATCTGATTGTGGCACTAAATCTTCGGCTCGGTAACGGTGCCAACCAATCACGACAGGCTGCTTTTTGTTGACTGTGAGTAGATAGGGAAGTTTTGCAGTTTTTTCCAACCACCACCAGAAAGAACCATCGTTGCCATACACCTCGTCAGCGACGAACCAAACTGGACGAATTCCCTCATTGATTGCTGATTGCAACATCTGTTGTGCTAGTTGAGGTTTAGTCGCAAATTCAACCGCTTCTGGAATCGCCGTCTTTTTACGTTTGCTCTGGTCTTGCGCCCATGAACGAGGCAGATATAGGCGGCGATCAATTAAGGTCTGCCCTTTATCACTGATATAGGACATGAACACACCCACCTGGCAATTCTCCAAATGTCCAGTCGTACCGTAGTACTGTACCTGCACGCCTACTGATTGCTCTCCCTGCTTGAGAAAGCCTGTTTCATCAATTGCTAAAATATCTGTCTCGCTCTTCAAATGTGCCACTGCAGATTGCCTAACTTCTGCACACACGGCATCTGCATTCCACTGCGCTCGTCCTAACAAATGCTGCAACCGATAGGGAGTACTGTATCCCACTTGTTCAGCCATTTGCCAACCGTTTTTACGTTCAACCGGGCTTAGTAGTGCCTGGATATAGTTGAAGGCTGCAAGACTTGCTTCAGAACGAGCAAAATGTTTTCTCAGTTTTTGCTGAAATGTTTTGAGTGTGGTACTCCATTCAGACAGCGCTTCTAACGCTTCCCCAGTTAGAAACACGTTGGATGTATCTAGCATTGCTAAACTGTGTTTACTTGTAAATACAGTTTAGGCTATCTACAACTGTAATATATAATCACCAACTGCAAAGTAGTATGAATTGTGCAAACTCAGCCAAAGTCCCGCATAACGTCCTAGGAATCATGAGAGCCAAGACACTAATACTTAACATCACGCCCAGCATCGTGATCCGGTAGAAGGCCCTATCCGTCTCGAATTGCTCTGCGTAATAACTAAAGCCGAGCCATAGCCACCATACAGGCACAAAAAGTGCTGCAAGCCTCTGGTTCCTGCAAGGTTAGCTGGTCATGAAGCAAATGGGCTAGTTCCGCGATCGCGACAACAAAAACTGGGTCAAAAAATAGCTCTAACCATGTCCCATGATGCTCGCTGTTCTCGCTATTCCCTGTGCAGAGTTGTAGGCGTTGCTAGTGATTTGCACTCATATTACCTACACTTTTATCTTAAAGGTGGAAAACTCCTACTTGGAGTATGGGTGGAGAAAGCTGCAGCAGTATACACATCAAGGAGTTGCTGCAAGGAGAAAGCATGGGGAGAGCACAACTGCCATTAGTCTGCCTGCAAATGATCAAGATAAGAATATCCCTATGCTTCATGCGTAGGGATATTCTTATTGCCTTCCAGTCTACGATAAGTTTGGGGCAGAAAGGAGGAAACCGCTATTTGGAGCGATTGACGACTACACCAGCTGCTGCACCACCAACAGCATTGTCCAGTGTTTTACCATTTCCAAGAATTTTTCCACCTATAACATTTGTGACAGCACCTACAGCAGCATCTTGGACAGCACTGGAAACCCTGCCATTAGATTTATTATGGGTTGCGCTTACTGCTGCACCAGCCGCAGCCCCAGTAGCAGCATTGCGCACAACTTTGCCGTTTTTAAGTAGGGCTCCAGTTACAACGTTGCTGGCAGCACCTACGGTTGCATCTTTAAGCAGGTCAGCAGCAGCAGGCTGAGCGGGTAGTAGGCCAGCTCCTAAAATACCTGTAACAAGCAGGCCTGGAAGTAGTTTGGACTTGAGGGTTGCCTTCATTGTCTTACTCACTCCTATGATTTTGTTTCTTTGCCTTTAAGGGCTAAGTGTAGAGAGGATATAACTGACCCTTGGCGTTCCTGCTAGCAAGGGCTAATTCTACTCCTACCCAATACATAGGTGTAGCTCTGATTCCCCCCAACCGGCGGCGCTGTACTAACCGGATGTCAAGCGTTGCCTCTCTTTCTTTATAGCAATAGTTGTTGATCTAGAAACAAAACAATTAACAGATAATAAGGCCGCATTGAGATTTAACACTAAGCTTAACCATTGCCAGGCTCTGTTTTAGGTCAATGCAAATAGAGAACTTCAATGCCGTTCATTTCGACAGCAGCATTGGATTTATTACCGTGGTGCCCGAACTACCTTTTTTCAATTCAACTTCAAAGCGCTAGCGGGTACTTCATCCCAGGAGCTAACCTTTCGCATGCGAGCCGTCCAACCTGTAGCTTTCTGCGCTGCCGTTAAATTTTTCTCAAAAGAAGTATGGCAATCTTGAGCCTGCACTTCATCACAACAAGCAATGCAGGCATAAAGTATACCGGATGGGTCAAGCTGTTCATTCACCCAGATTGTCATCCTACGTCTCCAAAGGATTGAGAAGTATAAGCGTACTAGCCCAAACAACAAAAAGAGAGGTAGTAGTCACTTCCTCTCTCAATACCTACCTCAACAAACAGGCAATCCGAAATTAATCTACTATACACCTAATAAGCAAGGCCCATACTGCGAGTTGTTTCAGCACCGAGGTAAACCCGAATGCTGAGGAAATCTGTAGGACAGGCAGTTTCACAACGAAAACAACCAACGCAATCTTCTGTTCGAGGGGAGGAAGCAATCTGGCCTGCTTTACAACCGTCCCAGGGAACCATCTCTAGAACGTCAGTCGGGCAAGCCCGGACACATTGAGTGCATCCGATGCAGGTGTCGTAGATTTTAACGGTGTGAGACATTAAAAAGGCTCCAAACTACAGGATATTAACGACTAATCTTACGAGTGCACAGTTGGAATAGACTATTGGCTTCCCAAACGTACCCTCAAGTTTACAGCAATGCTTTTACACCACTCTGACATCGGCTACAAAACTTCAAACAATTGACCTAGAATCCTGCTACTACTGGCTCAAGGCTCGTAAAAAACGTTGCATCGTTGCCAGTAGCCCTTGCTTATTCGTTACAGCTTGTCTGTCTGCACGAGTAGCCTGATTCAAAATTCGTTCTAGATCCTCGCCTATAGGTTTTTCGGCTTGTTCAACAATTAGCTCATATTCTCCCTCCGCTTTTTCTAACCAGACTGTCCAGCCAGAAGGATAAACCCGCAGTACAGCCGCATTTTCTAGCGGCCTAAGAGAGTAGCAAACCTCAATTGTATTTAAGAAACGCTTACGTAATTGGCGCGCAGCATACCCAATACCTACGATCGCCACATCTTGCAGTTGCGGATTGAGCAGGATAAACGGGCGATCGCCGGCCTGTTCCGCCATTTTCTCAACTTGATCAACCTCACTGGGCGTGGGAGAAACAATAACAAACGCTCGGTCCTCCGGCTGAATCGATCCCACTTTTTCCATCACACCCCGAATTTCAAAGGGTGGATCTCCCCAGTCCCGTTTGGCTAGCGCTGCGGCTCCCGCATCGGCAAAGAATACCTTGAGTTGTGGACCTAAATCGGTAAACAAGGTAATGAACTGTTCTGCCACAGGCATTGGCTTTAGTTCCGGAAACAGCAACTCCACCTGCAAACGGCTGTAACCAGCAGCGAGTGCTGCTTCCGTTGCACTTTTGGCCTGAGCGATCGCGTCCTCTAGGGTTTGGGGTAGTTCGGGCATGGGCTGAGCAGAGCTTGGGGAAATGTTGAGTTAAAGACAAAGAGTGGTGCATTTAGAACTCAACACTCTTTGTCTTTAACTACTGTACAGGCGTCAGTACCTTCTCTGTGGATACATCAGGATTGGCTTCTGGGCTATTCGCTTCCGAAGGGGGAACAACTTGCCAAAACTGCTCGAGGTATTCTGGCCAGTGATCGAGCACCCGTTGCGCCTTAGCACTACCCGTCCGCTCTGCGTGAGCGACAAGCAGCTCATGGAGCTGCTGTTTACCCGCATCGGTAATTACCCGTTGAAGCTGGACAATCTCCGGGTTGACTTTTGTCGGGAAGCTACCATCTTCATCCAAGACGTACGCTAAACCACCGGTCATGCCAGCACCGACGTTGCGACCGACCTTACCCAAGACAACTACCACGCCACCGGTCATATATTCACAGCAATGGTCACCAGCCCCTTCAATCACAGCTTGAGCACTGGAGTTGCGGACAGCAAACCGCTCACCAGCTAAGCCGCTGGCAAAGAGCATACCGCCAGTTGCCCCGTAGAGACAGGTGTTGCCGATAATTACATTCTGAGCTGGGTCGTAGGTAGCCTCAGCAGCGGGTTTAATCACAATTTCGCCCCCATGCATTCCTTTACCCACATAATCGTTGGCCTCTCCTTCCAGGTTGAGGGTGATGCCGGGCAGGTTGAAGGCACCAAAGCTCTGCCCCACACTGCCCTGGAAGTTGAGGGTAATATGGCCGCTGAAGCCGGTGTTGCCATACTGCTTCGCAACTGCCCCTGCCAGGCGGGCGCCAATGGTCCGATCAGTGTTCACGACTTGATAGGTTTGTTCAGTGCTGGCCTGGTCTGCGATCGCGGCTTGGATAGCTGGGTTACTTAAAAATTGATCGTCTAGGACAGGGCCATTACTGTGAACCGGCTCATGGTTTAACCAATCACGATCTTCACGCGTATCGGGTAAATCGGTGAGGCAGTCAAAGTCTAATCTCTCAGTTTTCGTCAACTTAACGCCATCACGGGTCTTGAGCAGATCTGCCCGGCCAATAATTTCACGTAAAGAGCGGTAGCCCAAGCGAGCTAGCAATGAGCGCACCTCCTCAGCAATGAAGCAGAAGAAGTTAACCACGTGTTCCGGCATCCCCGTATATCGCTGGCGCAACTCCTCCCGTTGGGTAGCAACGCCTACCGGACAATTATTTGTGTGGCAGATACGCGCCATAATGCAACCCTCGGCAATCATGGCAATCGTGCCAAAACCGTACTCCTCTGCTCCCATTAGCGCCGCCATCATCACATCCCAGCCCGCTCTGATACCGCCGTCTGTGCGTAGAATGACGCGATCGCGCAGTTGATTCTCCATTAAAACACGATGCACTTCCGTTAGCCCCAGTTCCCAGGGACTACCAGCGTGCTTAATCGAACTCAAGGGAGAAGCCCCCGTACCGCCTTCGTGACCGGAAATTTGAATCGCATCTGCATTGGCCTTGGCAACCCCAGCGGCGATCGTTCCAATCCCAATCTCAGCCACCAGCTTTACCGCCACCTGTGCTGCCGGATTGATCTGATGCAGATCAAAAATCAACTGCGCCAGATCCTCAATTGAGTAAATGTCATGATGCGGGGGAGGTGAAATTAGGGTTACACCGGGTTTGGAGCGCCTTAGCATGGCGATATAAGGGCTCACCTTTTTACCAGGTAGCTGTCCTCCTTCGCCGGGCTTGGCCCCCTGAGCAATTTTGATATCCAGTTGCTTAGCACTCATCAAGTACTCTGGAGTCACCCCAAACCGGCCGGAAGCGACCTGTTTGATCGCTGAACTCGCAATGTCCCCGTTCCGCAGTCCTTTGAGATGAGGGAGTAGGAGAGAGCGTCCCGTCTCATCCACATCATCTAGGACGACAAACCGGGCTGGATCTTCGCCCCCCTCACCAGAATTAGACTTGCCGCCCAGACGGTTCATGGCGATCGCTAGGGTTTCATGGGCTTCTCTGGACAGGGAGCCTAAGGACATCGCACCTGTGACGAACCGTTTCACAATCTCCGTCACGGGCTCTACTTCTTCAAGAGCAATAGCCGGGCGATCACTCTCAATATCCAACAAGTCCCGCAGGGCGGTCACTGGACGATGTTTTAGCTGTTGCTTATAAACCTCGTAGTGGTCATAGCTTTGAGTGGTGACGGCCTTGTGGAGTGCTTTGGATAGCTCAGGGCTATTAATGTGGTATTCACCCTTAGGCCGAGAGTTGATAAAGCCAAAGTTTTCTAGCTTTTTGCTGTTCAGCTCCGGAAAGGCATGGCGGTGGAACGTAATAACTTCTTGCGCCAGCTCTGCAACACTCAAGCCACCAACCCGGGAAACTGTCCCACAGAAACCCAACTCCAACAAGCTGGGTCCAATGCCAATCGCCTCAAAAATCTGTGCCCCTTGATAACTAGCTAGCAGAGAGATCCCCATTTTAGAGAGGATCTTTAACAAGCCAGCTTCCGTTGCCTTCCGGTAGTTGTTTTGAGCACCGACGATGGTACAGGTTTCGATTTTGCCTGTTGCCATCAATTTCTGAGTCTTAGGTTCAGACCACCATTGACGTACCGTCTCAAATGCCATGTAAGGACAGACTGCACTGGCTCCGTAGCCAAGTAAGCAGCCAAAGTGATGGGTATTCCAGCATTGAGCCGTATCAATGACAAGCGAGGCTTTCATCCGTAACCCTTGTCGGATCAGGTGGTGATGGACAGCTCCAACTGCAAGCAGGGGGGGGATATAAGTATGCTCTGGGTCGAGGCAAGTGACAGCTCCCTCGCTGTTGAGTCGATCGCTAAGAATCAAGATATTTTTGCCGGAGCGAACTGCCTTAGCGGCCTGTTGACACAAACGCGTGACAGCTTGCTGAAGCCCATCTGGACCATCGGCGATCGCAAACAGGGTTGAAAGATCCGCGCTTTCAAAATCAGACTGGCGGACCTGCTCTAGTTCAGCCTCATTGAGTATCGGAGACTCCAGCTTTAAGAGCCGAGCATATTCTGGTCTAGCATCAAGTAGATTTCCCCGCTCACCTAATTGGGTTGTTAAGCCCATCACCAATTTTTCGCGTAATGGATCAATAGGGGGGTTGGTAACCTGGGCAAAGCGCTGCTTGAAGTAGTCATAAAGGACGTGGGGCTTATCAGACAGCACTGCTAAGGGAATATCATCTCCCATGCAAAATGTCGGTTCCTTCCCGTCCTTAGCCATTGCCTCAATGACCATTTCCACATCTTCAGAACCATAGCCAAAGGCGATCTGCTGGCAGAGAAACTCCTGCTTTTCCATCTGAGGCTGCTCAGCAAACGGCTGAAACTCTAAATTCTGGCGATTTGCCTGTAGCCAGTTACCGTAGGAGTTTAGGGAAGCAATCTGCTGCTTAATTTCCCAATTTTTTAGGACTTGCTGGGCTTCTAGATCAACGGCAATAATTTCCCCTGGGCCCAAGCGCCCCTTTTCGATAACTTCTGCTTCTGGCACCTCAATCACCCCAGCTTCAGAAGCAACGATGATCGTCCCGTCACGGGTAATCGTGTAACGGGCAGGACGCAATCCATTGCGGTCTAAAGTTGCCCCAACTTTTTTGCCGTCACTGAACACCAGCAGCGCCGGACCATCCCACGGTTCCTGAATCCCACTGTAGTACTCGTAGAAATCAACGATTTCCGGGTGCTCTGCTAGCTCCGGCTGGTTACGATAGGCTTCCGGCACCATGATCATTAGTGCTTCTAGGGAACTACGGCCTGTCTGTACCAATAGTTCCATCACATTATCTAGAGAGGCAGAGTCACTATTTTCAGGAATAACAATTGGTTTGAGGTCACCCATGCGATCGCCCCAGTTAGGGTGAGTGAGGGCTGCCTCCCGTGCCATCATCCAGTTGACATTACCCAGGTGGGTGTTAATTTCACCGTTATGGCCCAGCAATCGCATCGGTTGTGCTAGGGGCCACTTCGGCATAGTGTTGGTGCTAAAGCGGCGGTGATAGACAGCAAAGGGACTGGTATAACTAGGATTTTGTAAATCCAGGTAAAAGTCTCCCAGGACAGCTGAACGCACCATGCCCTTGTAAATAATTGTCTGGTTGGAAAAGGAGCAAATATAAAACTCCTGCCCCGAAACCTCATCTTGGTGGTCAGCAACCTGCCTTTCAATTTGCTTGCGGGCCAGATACAACCGCCGTTCCAGCTCATCCCCTTGCAGCATCTCTGCCTGAACTAGTACCTGTTCAATTCGCGGCTGGTTTTCCCGTGCTTGAACTCCCAAGATCTCAGGGCGAACAGGAACTTCCCGCCAACCCAGCAACTTTAGCCCCTCCTTGAGCAAAACTTGCTCGACGATCTGGCGCGTCAGGGCTGCTACTGCTGGATCGATAGGCAAGAACACCATACCAACCCCAGTTTTTGCTGTGTCAGGCACCGGAATAGCTTTTTCAGCGAACCATTGGTTGAATAGCTCCCAGGGAATTGCTGTCATCAGACCGGCCCCATCGCCCGAATCTTGGTCGGCACTACAGGCACCCCGGTGCTCTAAACAGCTCAATGCACTCAAAGCCTTCGTGACAACATCGTGACTAGCATCGCCGTGCTGTTTAGCAATAAAGCCGACGCCACAGGCGTCACGCTCTTCTACGAGCCAACGCTGACCTGAAAACCCTGCTTGGCTTCGATTGACCTGTTTATTCAAGCTACCGATAGGATGGTCCATTTAAATTACCTGACAAGCTGCGATAGGTGTTGGTCTACAAGTTTTCGCTGCCGCCGCTTTCTAACAGCAGAGACAGCTTCTCTGAAGCAAAACGCTACACGGCTGAAGATGGGTAACGTTCTTACCTTATTATCACCAGTGCAAGTTACAGGTAGTAGTCAATCAGACAACAAAGGCCCGATCCTGCGGGCACTACTTGCAATGGCTTTGGTGAAGAGTAGCTTCAGCAAAAATAGTTGAACCTTATCTAAAGTCTAAAACTAAATAGTCTTCTCAGGGGAATCCTGATCCATGAACTTTTTAAAGGATCAATCGCTACAATCGACCTCTAAAGCCTTTTATAGCTGACAGCTGATTCCAGCACTAAAATACCTATCGATTTTAGGCTGCGCGTAATAAGGCGATCGCTTGCTCTATCAGAAACTTCACTACGATCCTGGGGAAATCAACATATAGCAGGCAACGCCCTGAAGAGATCTGCTATGATAATTTCTGCCGTGGAGAGGTGGCTGAGTGGTCGAAAGCGGCAGATTGCTAATCTGTTGTATCCTTACAGGATACCGAGGGTTCGAATCCCTCCCTCTCCGTTCCAAGGCTTTTCAAAAACAGCAATTTCAATGATTCGACAACTCAGGTTGGAACCCGGACATCGATCACACTAGCCTTAAAGTTATACATCTTGCCTTCTAGTTCTACAGGCGTGCCAATTTTAATCTTGCTATTGCCAAGCACTGGTCCATCAGCGGTGATTTGACCCTTACCTTCTAGAGTCATCAGCATGTCAGCGCTAAAGTTTTGACTCGCTTTTGGATCGGGTAAGATCTTTACAGAACCGTCAGGTTGGGTAACCAGAATCGTCTCAGGCAGGAACTGAACAGACTTGATTGTAATTTGACCGTAGGGTTGGTTACGAATAATAAAGTTTGATTTATCGCCTGCCTTGAGTAGAGCTTGGGGATTGCGAACACTCAGGCCCTTAACGAGCAGGTCAACCTCCACGGGTTTTTTATTACCCACTTGAGCAATGGAAGTGCCAGTGGTACCTGGAAAGATGAAAATACCCACCACTACCAGCAAAATTACCAGGGTAGCACCGACGTCTAAAATGCTGACTTTGCCAAATAAACGGCCTTGTGAATCTAAAATAGCCATGCAATTCTGTCCTAGCTTACAAGTTCTAAAGGTCTAGCTAAAATCATTGACCAACAAAAACGTGAATATAGCATGCTTCTGGTGTCAGATTATCATGACTTCTAGGGGCAAGGCGGGCACCTTTGTTTGCGCTGATTGAACTTGCTGCAAGTTGACCGGAACCTAGCGCTAGAAGATACGTCTCAAGTTACAAGATCATACCGGGGCTAGCTTTCTTATATTTAAAGTGGTCTTGCAAGCTACTGCTCTCGGCCTTGAGGAGTAAGTAACCGTATTCACCTAGTTAATACTTTCTCAAGCCCTAAAAACTCTAATTCTTACCTAGTTTTGCTATGCCTAGTCAGATGTCTCATCGGGTCCGCCGCCACTCTTTGCTCATCTCATCAGCCGCCGCCCTCAGTATTTCGCTGGGTAGTCTTGCTCCTGCACAGGCGGCCCCCTTGTTCGATCTACTGTTTCGCGGCATCCAGGTAATCCAGCTTTCCAACGTCTCGGAGCGTCAAGAAGTTCAAATTGGCAAGCAGATCAACAGTCAGGTCCTCAGACAAATGCGACTGCACCAAGACCCTGAAATCAGCCAGTACGTTAATCAAGTAGGTAAGCGTTTGGCCGCCAACAGTAAGCGCTCTTACACCTTTCAGGTCGTTGAAAACAAAGCCGTTAATGCTTTTGCTACAACAGGTGGTTATGTCTATGTGACAACGGGGTTGCTCAAAGCTGCCGATAATGAAGCTCAGCTTGCCAGCGTGATCGGTCACGAGATGGGTCACATTGAAAGCCGCCACCTGATCGAACAAATGCGTCAGACTGCCGTCTCGCGTGGGTTGGTAACTGCTGCTGGATTAGACCGGAATACAGTTGCGAACATCGGTGTGGATTTAGCTCTTAGTCGTCCCCGTAGTCGCCAGGATGAGTACGAAGCTGATCAGATTGGGCTGAGGTTGCTCCGGCAAGCTGGCTATGCAGAATCTGCTGCTCCGGCATTTATGAGAAAATTGCTGAGAGGGGGTTCTTCAGGTCCAGCATTTCTCAGTACTCACCCGGCGGTCCCTAGTCGTGTTACTGCTTTAGAAAAAGCAGGGCAACCAGGTAGCTGTAGCCAAGCGTCTCGCGCTTTCGCCTGTGGGTTAGACAATAATTATTACCAGCAGAAGGTTCGCGATCGCCTTGCTAGTCGTTAAAGTCTAGTCCAGCAAGCAAGGTTCTGCGGCGTTGTCCAGCTGGTTAGGTTTGATCCAGTTGGGTGTAATAGCGGCCTAGCGCGGTCAGCGGGAAGTGCTGTTGATACAGATGGTATTTCAGATAAAAGTGACCAGGGAAGCCTGTGCCTGTAAAGTGCGCTTCCTCCCAGGTGCCATCGGAGCGCTGCGTCTCCAGGAGATACCCTACTCCTTGCTGCACTGCTGTCTGTGCACGTTGTCCAGTTGCCTCAGCCGCTGCAAGTAAGCCGATTAAAGCCCAAGCGGTTTGGGATGCTGTGCTGGGTCCTCTTCCTTTGAGGGATGGGTCGTCATAGCTACCACAGGTTTCGCCCCACCCGCCATCAGGGTTTTGGCAACTAACTAGCCAGTCGGCGCCCCGCTGGATGCTCTTTTTTTGAGCTTGCGGGGCAATTAAGGACAGAGCGGCAAGGACACCACTGGTACCGTAGATGTAGTTGACCCCCCAACGCCCAAACCAACAGCCCTCTGGTTCTTGTTCCCGCTCCAGATAGCTCAAAGCCCGATCAATCCGCTCTTGCTCCATTGTCGAGCTGCTATGACCTAACATTTCCAGGACCCGCGCGGTCACATCCGCTGTATTCGGGTCAATCATCGCTTTCAGATCGCCGTAGGGTAGTTGATTCAGCCAGTCCTGGTTGTTGTCAAGATCAAAAGCAGCCCAGCCCCCCGGCTGGCACTGCATCGTAGCAATCCAGTCAACAGCACGAGCGATCGCGGCTTGCTGCAACTGCTGATTGGGTAGTCGCACCGCGGCTAAGGCCATGACAACAACCGCTGTATCATCCACATCCGGGTAAAAGCGGTTTTCAAATTCAAACGCCCAGCCCCCCGGTTGGCCCTGCTGGTTTTTGACGGCCCAATCGCCATAATCTAAGATCTGCTTCTCAAGTAGCCATTCTCCCCCTTTGACTAAGGCCGGGTGATCCGCTGGCAGGCCAGAGTCACGCAGCGATCGCATCACCAGAGCCGTATCCCAAACCGGTGAGACACAGGGCTGGACTCGGTAGGTGTCTTCTGTCTGAATCACAAACCGATCTACAGCCTGCAATCCTCGTTCCACGATTGGATCGCTCACAGCGTAGTTTAAGCTGCGCAGGGCTAACAGCGAGTTCAGCATTGCCGGAATAATGCCCCCCCAGTCACCCGTAGCTTCCTGGCGCTCTAGAACCCACCGCTCTGCTGCTTTGACCCCTTCCTCTCGAAACGGTACGGCGTTAAAGTTCTCGGCAAGCTTGAAGCTGTAGTCTAGGAGATTGAATAGATCTCGCCAGTCGCCACTGCGCGGCAATTCAAATTGGGCGTTCTGGCGGCCTTCTGCGTAGAGTTCATCCAAGGTGATAGCTGGTGCTACCGAAAAACTCGGCTTGCGGTCTAAGACAATCAACAGCGGTACAGTACTACCTCTAGCCCAGCTTGACATCTCGTAAATATTAAAAGGAGAGCTGGGCGGTAACAGCATCACCCAGGGTGGTAGCGAAGGCACCCCGCGCCAGTCATAGCAACCAATTAATGCCAGGTGAAGCTTAGTAAAAATTCGGGCACAACTAACGCCGCCCTGCTGTAAGATGAACTGCCGCGCCCGCACCATTGCTGGATCGTCTGCCGTTACCCCTAGTAATTTTAGGGCCATGTAAGCTTCAACCGAAGTACTCAGTTCCCCACCGTCTCCATAGAATAGCTCCCAGCCTCCGTGGTCCCGTTGCTGCGATCGCAAATATGCTTCCACCTTGGGCAAAGGTCGCGTCGTATCTGTGCCCCAAATCTTGTGGAGTAAGACCACTTCTGCCGTGATCGAAACATTGGATTCCAGCTCCGCCCACCAGTAACCGTCTGGATGTTGGATTGAAAGCAAATAGTTCTGACTAGCAGCGATCGCCGTCTTCACTTGGGACAGATCAACACGGTCTTGAATTTGCATGGCCTACACTACTCAGCCTTGATCGTATCTATACAAAGTGCAGCATAACGAAAATTTCCGCCCCTGATTACAGTTCAATCAGGGGAATAGATTGGGGTAGCTTCAGCAAGCTGGGCAAGTATCCTTCCACTATGGAACGGAGTGGCTAGGGAACTTGCCAGATGCGCTGGTGGTAGGTTTCTACGCTGGGCTCAGGAGGATGGGCATGATCGGGAGCCGCGTGGGAATGATCGTGATGCCCGTGTGGGTGATCATGCCCCTGGCGAGTTTCAGCTACTGCTAGGCGAAACTTGCACATTTCACAGTTCATGGCAACTTGGCCCACCTGAGTTTCAATTTCGCGCTGCCGCAGCACGGCAAATAGTTGCGGATGGTTGCCTATTTCCGGCAGGCAATCAATGGCAATTTGAGGGTGCTGAGCCTGCTGCTGAGCAGTAACCTCAAAGATCTTTTGGACCAGCACCCCTGTAAACAGGAAGTAGGGCAGCACAATAATTCGTCTGGGTTGATGGATTAGGGCGCGCTGGAACCCTGCTTCTAGGCGGGGATGGGTGATACCAATAAAGCAGGTTTCAACGGAGTGATAACCGCTGCCTTCCCAGAGCATTCGGGCAAGCTTACAAGTATCCCCATTCGCATCGGGGTCACTGGAACCTCTCCCGACAAATAACAAGATTGTATCGGAGCGGGGGATGGCCGGAGAATCGATTTGGGCCAAGCGCGATCGCCACAAATCTAAAATCCCTGGTGTAATCCCAAAGTGACGGCCATAGTGAAACTGCACCTGCGGATGACGCTGCCGGGCTCGGTCTAGTTCATTTGTGATATCAAACTTGTTGTGGCGAGCTGCGAATAGCAAGATGGGCAAAACTGAGAGGTCAGTGTAACCCTGCTCTACACATTGATCTACGCCTTCTTGGATCGTAGGACCAGTCAGTTCTAAAAAACAAGGTAAGACGGGTCGCGAATCATCCAAGGCTTGGTAGGCAGTAGCAAAATCTAAAAAGCTTTGGCGGCCTTGGGAGTCACGAGTTCCGTGTCCCACCATCAACAGCGGACGATGTAGAGGAAGAGGCGGTAGCTGAATAGTGAGTGACTCAGTATCGATTTGGGAATGGGTCAATTTTGTTATCGCAGACACAGGTCAAATCTCCTTTCCTGTGCAACGCAGGAAATAGAGTGAATAATTAACAGGCAGGCGTTCTGGCTGGTGAAGCTTAAGGTGCCACTAAGTGGTGGGTCAGTTTAACTTCAATTCACAGCTGCGGCACAGCGCCAGACTTACACTGGACTTCCCCTGGCCCATCAAAGTTCACAGGTGCCTTGCTATCTTAACTTGATCTCAGGCTAGGCCAGTATCCGGGGTAGGGGGCTAAATCAACCCCTTCTTCAATGCCCAAATACTGATAGTGTTCCAATCCTGGACTTTAGCTTGTCGAGTCAGGATGATCCAGCCATACTGGCATGGGCAGCCCCATCAGATCGACTATTATCTATCCCCAATGTCTCTACAGTTTCCTAGAGATGCCTCTTCTAGATGAATGACCATATTGTTGCCAAGTGTAGTCTGGTTGATCGATTTGTTCCTTAATATTTAAAGCCAGGGACTTTCCATACATTTTATGGTGACAATTGTCGAGTTCTTAACGTACTTACGTCGTTTAGACGTTCAGGTATTTGCCCAGGGAGATCGCCTGCGCTGCAACGCCCCGGAAGGCGTATTAACTCCTGAGCTACAGGCAAAATTAGTTGAGCGCAAGGCAGAACTGATTGCATTTTTAAACCGCTCCAACCCGAGCAGTCTCACTTCTATTCCGCGCAGTGCTACAGCCGGCGACAGCCCCCTTTCCTTTGCTCAGCAGCGATTGTGGTTTCTGAATCAATTAGCGCCTGAAAGTCCCTTCTACAACGTACCAGCTGCTGTTCACTTGAGCGGGCAGCTCAACCTGATTGCCTTGGAGCAGGCATTTAGCGAAATTGTGCGGCGTCATGAAGCGTTACGCACCACTTTTGTCAGTCTAGAGGGACAACCTACTCAAATGATTGCTGATAAGTTGAGCCTGCCATTGCCTGGGGTTGACTTGTCAGCACTACCTGCTAGTGAGCGGGAGATAACGGCACAGCAACTGGCAACTGAGGAAGCTCAGCGTCCCTTTAAATTAAGCAGAGGTCCGTTGCTGCGCATGAAGTTGCTGAAGCTGGACGCAACAGACCACGTCCTGCTGCTGACCTTGCATCATATTGTTGCGGATGGTTGGTCGCTCGGTGTGCTGATGCGAGAGCTTAGCACCCTTTACACTACCTTTACGCAGAGCGAGCCTGCTTCTTTGCCGGAACTACCGATTCAATACACTGACTTTGCCCGCTGGCAGCGTCGGTGGCTGCAAGGAGAGGTTTTAGACTCGCAAGTTGCCTACTGGCGGCAGCAGCTCAAGGATGTTCCAATTCTGGATCTCCCGTGCGATCGCCCACGTCCTCCTGAGCAAAGCTACCGAGGAGCAACCTACCCGATTGAACTACCGCACTCGTTAACGCAGGCATTAGAGGAATTGAGCCAGCAAGCGGGTGTTTCTCTGTTTATGACGCTCTTAGCAGCATTCCAGGCTTTACTCTACCGCTATACTGGCCAAACAGATATTGCTGTCGGTTCCCCAATCGCCAACCGCAACCGCAGTGAGCTAGAGGGATTAATTGGCTTCTTCGTCAACAGCCTGGTGCTAAGAACTGATTTATCGGGCAACCCCACGTTCCAAGAACTGCTAGGTCGAGTGCGGGAAGTCGCCTTAGAAGCCTATGCCCATCAAGACCTACCGTTCGAGAAACTAGTCGAGGAGCTACAGCCGACGCGGGACCTCAGCCGCAACCCTCTGTTCCAAGTGGTATTTGCACTGCAAAATGCTCCGATGGAGCAACTAACATTGCCTGGGTTGACGCTGAAGCCTGTGAAGTTCAATCCAGGCACAACCCGGTTTGACTTGGAGTTTCATTTGTGGGAGCGTGCTCAAGGTTTGAGCGGCTTATGGCAAGCGCCATCTATAGGGCTGAGTGGCTTCGTTGCCTACAGCACTGATTTATTTGATCGCGCGACCGTGGAGCGAATGGTGGGGCATTTTCAAGCACTTTTGGAGGGCATTGTTGCTAACCCAGAAGCGCGGATGGCAGGCTTACCAATCCTCAGTGCCCCAGAGCGCCAGCAGCTACTGGTGGAATGGAACAATACTCAAGCTGAGTATGCACAAGATGCCTGTATCCATCAACTGTTTGCAGCGCAGGCGGAGCGAACGCCAGATGCGATCGCTGTTGTCTTTGGTGACGAACAACTGACCTATCGAGTTTTGAACCAGCGCGCTAACCAACTGGCGCATTATTTGCAACAAGTGGGAGCAGGTCCAGAAGTCCTGGTTGGCCTTTGTGTGGATCGCTCCTTAGAAATGGTGGTAGGAGTGCTTGGCATTCTGAAGGCAGGTGGCGCGTACGTGCCTCTAGACCCAGAGTATCCCCACGATCGCCTCAGTTTTATGCTCAGCGACACTCAAGTCTCACTCCTGCTCACCCAGTCGTGGTTGATGGAGCGACTACCTGAGTCTCAAGCTCAGATTATCTGCTTAGACAACCAGGGATTTTCTCAAAGTCAAGATATTCCTTGCAGTACAGTAACGCCTGAGAACCTAGCCTATGTCATCTATACCTCTGGTTCAACTGGCCAGCCTAAAGGGGTATTAATCCAGCACCGAGGCTTATCTAATGTCTACCAAGCCCAAATTCAGGTGTTCAACTTACGACCACAGAGGCGGATGCTCCAGTTTAGCTCCTTAAGTTTTGACGCCTTTGTCTTTGAGCTCCTAATGGCATTTGGGGTGGGAGGTACCCTTTATCTGACTCCTCAAGGCGCACGTTTGCCAGGGGCAGCACTGGTTCAGTTTCTGCGCGACAACATCATTACCCATGCGATTCTGCCACCGGCGGTGCTGGCGGTTTTAGCCCCGACAGACTTACCCGCACTCCAAACTGTGATTACTGGGGGCGAAGCCTGTTCCAGCA
>CADCWO010000201.1 GCA_902806435.1 uncultured Synechococcales cyanobacterium
CTGAGTCCAGTAGCATGGGAGCCATGTCGCGTTTGGCTCAGGCTACGAGGGCGGCATTAGCAGCAGTCGGTCCACCACCACCATTTGATCCTTTGACGCAATTCATGGCGCATTTGGAAGTTGAGTATGGTGGATTCCGGCGCGATCAGATGCATCGCATCCAGGATTTCCGTCGTGAGAAGGAGGATACCCCCCGCACTATGTATACACGATTGGCGAGGTTAGCAGCGGAGGCAGGCGATGTATTCACCGAGCGCCAACTGGTGAAGATCTTCATCTCCAAGTTGGAGAAGCGCATGGTGGACTTGATTAGTCCACGTCTTCTGTTTGAGTATCACGGCAATGCCACGTTGGCTCAGGCCTTTGCCGAGGTAGAAGCGCTCGATAGGGCGCTTGGTGTGAGTGAGGCCACAGATTTGGTCACGTCATTGCTGGACGCTCCCAAGTCCAAGAAACTTGTCACCGCGACTGGTAGCTTGGCAGAGGCACAACCTGAGAAGGTTGTGTATTGTTGGGCTTGTGGAGAGGCAGGTCACACCAAGGGAGACCCCAACTGCTCCAAGAAGAAGGCGGCAAACGGGGTGAAGGCCAAGCCCAAGATCGAGGCGGCCAAGATTGGTGAGAAACCTGGGAGCAAGGGGAAGAAGCTCCTAACATGTTCCCACTGTGGCAAGACTGGCCACAGTAATGAGAACTGTTTTATTCTTCACCCAGATAAGCGTCCAGGGACCTCCGCTACTGGCTCCGATGTTGTGAAGACACTTCAAGCCGAGCTTGCGGAGCTCAAGAAGCAAATGAGTACCATGGCCTCTTTGGGGCAAGTGGCAGATACACGGCCTCCTGTAAGAAGTCAGAGCTCATCTTCAGCTTTGGATCGCTACTTGTATGGAGCTTCGGGGGAGGTGGTGGCAGCAGTCGCCACTCGTGCTCAGACTACCGCACAGGCGGTGGCACCTCCTGCCACTATGCCGGGTAGCGGCAGTCGCCCACGCCATGTGGGTTTGCCGGACCACATTGGTCAGTCCCGGCTACCTCTTTCTTTCAGCATCACGGATGCGGGGACTTCTGCTACTGTCCCCACTCCGACCCCATCTCCATCGGTTTCTTCTACTCATGGAGATGCCACACACACGTTGGCGTATAAGGTGTTGCAATTGCCGGTATTTGCCGCTGTGGACTTTCTGACACCGGGTTTTCAACCATCCGGTGTATTCCACTTGGCTGGTAGTATGTTGGAGGGCAAGGTGTCCATGCCATCGTTGGAGGTGTCGCAGGCAGTGACAACTCCACCCACCGAGGAGGATTTGCTGGCAATGAGAGCCAAGTTGGCGGCGGAGGCTATTTCCGCGTTTGAAGCCAATGCCACATCCACACCTATGGAGCAGTCCTCCGGAGATCAGTCCTTAATCTCTGGAGTAGCTTATTTGTCTGACGTTGCAGCCCGGTCTGCTCGGGAGCGACGCAATGTGCATCCAGGGGTGGTACGTTTGGTGAATGACGCTGGAGTTATGGTGGTGGGCCGTACGGACGGCAATTCCACTCGAGCTACCCCTCTGCGCGTTATGCTAGATTCTGGAGCTCAGCCAGTGATGATTGGCAAGCAGCTAGCCTTGGATTTGGGTCTAGGTGCTTCGGACCTCGAGCCTTGCCCATTTACCATTGTTACATCGGTTGGGGGCACGGAGAAGGCCATGGGGTACACCCGACATCCGTTACAGTTGATGTTCGGTGTGGGATCTGGACCGTTGTTTTCACACGTATCTCTCCAGTGCGCTGTGACTGGTGCCACCAACTATGACATTTTGGTCGGTCAGCAGGCGCTTTATCCCCTCGGTTTTGGAGTGGATAACTGGACGGAGGAGGCCTGGATTAGGCCTGGATGGTCTGCCGGTGATGGCAGAAAGGAACTCATCCCCGTTGTCTTCGCAGCTAGCGCGGTGACTTCTACGGCGGATGCTATGTTTGGGTGTAGTGCCTTGGCATCTGATTTGCCATGTGGTTCTATACTTTTGGAGGAGACATATGCTTTTATGTCAGGGGTAGCGGAAGCACGGAACCACATACCACCACAGATCCCTGCACGTCATTGCAAGGATCCGGTTCCACCATGGGGGGGTCAGTTGGAGCTCACTCGTCGGAGTGGTGAGATCGTGGATGCTCTAGATGCTCCACATCTCTCAGTGGACCCTTCCACTCCGTTGTTGGCTCGCACTATTCAATGGCGACCACCGGATGAGGGTATTACCCTCGTGGAGTTATTTGCCGGTATCGGTACCGGGCTGGCGGCTGTGTTAGAGGCCGGGCTCAAGGTACGGCGGTACATCCATGTGGATAGTGGCTTTGCAGCCAACCGTGCCGCTCACCACCACATTCAGCGTCTTCTGGCGTTGTATCCAGAGCAGTTACCACCTTCTGCTATTCGAGGGTGTTTTGGCAAGTTGGCACGTGATGTGACGTTGATCAGTGAGGATGATCTTCGCCGGTTAGGTCACGTGGACTTGGTGATTGCTGGATGGCCTTGCCAAGGCCATTCACGGGCGGGCAGTGGACGAGGTTTAGATGATCCACGGTCGGGTCTCTTTGCGGATTTGCTCAGGCTCATCCAGTGGTGGATCACCCACCAATCGACGCCACCGGGGTACATTTTTGAGAATGTACCTCCATTGGGGGACACTCGCACGAAGGTGCGTGAGGATGGGGCATACATCCATCACCTTCTTGGTCCCCCCACGTTTGTAGATGCCGCGGCATTGGGCTCTTATGCCCATCGACCACGTTGGATTTGGACCAACATGGCATCATCAGCAACGCTCACTTCTGCACTCACTCAAGTGCAACGGCCCGTGCGCCGTGAAGTTGATGATATCCTAGATGATCACCGTGTTTCCACGGAGGTATCCAAGGATGATGAGCCACCATTGGCGGTGGTGAACCGCATTGGTTTTACTCGGGGGGCATTTCCCACGTTGATGTGCTACCCAGGATCTTTTGCCTTTAGGACACGTGGTCCGGGCATGGTTTGGGATTCTACTTCCCAAACTTACGAGGAGCCTTCTGCCGATGAGAGAGAGCGGGCGATGGGCTTTTTAACAGGCACCACCGCCGCACCGGATCTCTCTGAGGGCCAGCGTCGTTATTTGTTGGGTCAGGCCATTGACCTCAACACTCTTGTATGGGTGTGTGGCCTCTGTTTCGCCGTTCAGCGCCGTTCGCGTGACCATCCACACGTGCTGGGGGCAGACTCTGATGGTCAGGGGGCAGAGGTGCCACATCGTACAGAGATCGAGGAGGCAAAGCTGCTTTTTCGTTTGAAGAGGCACGCAACTGAGGAGCTTTGTGCTCAACGTGTCTTTGGAGCCTTGGCCGAGGACTTTGGTCGAGGTGATGCCCGGGATATCTTTGCCCGGTTTTACCTTCATGACACGAGATTCTCTGTAGATTCCGTGGATGAGGAGTCTGGGGGCATGAATGCCCTCTCTGCTACTAAGTAGCAATCACCGGCCGTGCCGGTACACGGTGAGTCTTCTTCGGTGGAGAAGGAGACCACGGAGTTTGATAACTGGCCTTTGGATTTGGGGCCACATCTTACCGGTGCCGAGGCACGGAGGGTACGAGCATTTATACGTTCGTACCGTAGTTGTTTTGCCTTTAGTCTCCACGATTTGGAGGGCTACAGAGGCAAGCCTATTCACATTGAGTTGGAGGACGACCACCCGATCTTCCGACGACCGTACAAGCTCAGTCTTTCAGAGAAAGTTGGGGTTCAGACTCGTTGTCAAGAGTTGTTGGCCGCCAGCTTGATTGAGTTATCCAACGGCGAGTACGCTTGTGCCACGGTTATGCCATCGAAGAAGGATATCTTTGGCAACTGGACGGAGAAGCGGATGTGTGGGGATTATAGGCCGGTCAATCGGAAGACCAAGTCAGATCGGTATCCCATGCCCACGCCGGAGGAGTTGTTTGATGCGGTGGGCCACGCTAGAGTATTTAGTACTCTAGACTTGCGGTCTGGTTATCACCAGTTACCATTGATGGTGGATGACCGGGTGAAGACTGCATTCTGGGGAGTTGATCAGGATGGGAGAGATCAACTCTACCATTGGAAGTTTCTCCCATTTGGCCTCAAGAACGCACCCGCTGAGTTTCAGAGGGTGATGGACCGAGTGTTGACCGGTTTACCGTTTGCCCGATGCTACATTGATGATGTTATCATTTTTAGTAGCAGCCCACAGGAGCATGTGAGGCATCTTCAGGCGGTGTTCGAGAGGTTACGACAGTGGGGACTCCGCTTGCACCATGGCAAGTGCAAGTTCTTTCACGACCGGTTACCGTATTTGGGACATATGATTGTTCCAGGGGGTCTTGGCGTGCAGCAGGCCAAGGTGGATGCGTTGCAGAAGATTCCTGCCCCAACCGATGTGTCACGGCTTCGAGCTTTTCTTGGCTTGGCAAATTACTATCGCCGATTTGTCAAGAACTTTAGCTTGATTGCTAAGCCGTTGACTATTCTCACGGGGAAGGATCAGCCATGGACTTGGGGACGGGAGCAGCAGCAGGCATTTGCTACTTTGAAGCTGAAGCTCGGTTCAGCGCCAGTGCTGCGGCGCCCGGATGCTACACGACCTTTTCAGTTACACACAGACTGGAGTGCTGTGGGATTGGGGGCTGTGTTGACTCAGAAGGATGATGAAGGACGGGAGTACGTTGTGGCGTTTGCTTCTAGGAGCAACAACAACGCGGAGTCCAACTATTCATCCTATGAGGGGGAGGCTTTGGCTGCCGTTTGGGCCATAGCCCATTTTAGGCCCTATTTGTATGGGCAGCGATTTACGTTGGTGACCGACCATCAGCCTTTGAAGTGGCTCATGGAGTCTGACAAGCTTACTGGCAAGCTTGCCAGGTGGGCATTGTTGCTTCAGGAGTATGACTTTGAGGTTGTACATCGCGCCGGCATCACAAACTTGGATGCGGATGGTCTATCTCGCAATCCAAGTCCTTCCGAGGAGGATCTGACTGGTGCCAGGTGGCATGGGGACTGTGACAGGGAGTCAGTCCCGGGGTGGCATGCAGCAGCTTACCTCACGTTGATGTCTGGCTCCGCATCGACGTTGCCTGATTTGGGAACGGATGAGGAACCGGATAGGGCCCAGGTTATTAGCGATGTGTGGGAAGACGTTCCAGTCTTGCACAAGCTACAACACGGGACACTTCCCCCAGCTCTTTCTGCTATGGAGCGTGATCGAGTTGGACACCGGATAGCAAGGTTCCGTTGGGAGAACGGCCTTCTATTTCGGGTGTGGCCGGATGGGACTAGGCGCATAGTTCCTAGGCCAGATCAGAGGGCTTCATTAGTACGGCAAGTACACGAAGACCTAGGACATTTTGGTGTGCGACGGACTCATTCGATGTTGCGCAGCCAATATTGGTGGACCGGCATGTATCAGCAGGTCGCCACGTATGTTTCTCGGTGTGAAGTCTGTGATCGGGTTAGATCTAGCTTCAACACCTTGTCACCGCAGTTGCAGCCTTTGCCCATTATGGGGCTAGGATACCGGTGGTCGTTGGACTTTGCTGGTCCACTTGTAGTGACTCCACGTGGTGCCAAGTATGTCTTGGTAATGGTGGAGCATTTCAGCAAGTGGATTGAGCTCGTGGCTCTTCCGCAGAACTCTTCGGAGTTGGCGGCCATGGCATTCCTCGACCGGGTGTTGGCTCGTTTTGGAGCCCCAGCTGAGGTTTTGACTGACCAGGGGCGTGAGTTCCTTGGGGCTTTCGAAGCTTTGTGTACCAAGGCTTTGATTGACCACCGTACTACTTCTCGGGATCATCCGGAAGCGGACGGTTTGGCGGAGCGCGTGGTTCAGACGGTGAAGCGGGGCCTACGGAAGTATGGATTACTTCAGGGTGGCCACCGTGATTGGGATCTGATGATACCCTGGATCGCGATGGGGTACCGGTTTAGCCGGCAGGCTTCATTGGCTGCTTTCAGTCCATATCAGTTGTTATACGGGCGAGAGCCAATTTTACCGAGTTCCGTTCGGGAAAAATTGGCTCCGGTTGTCAATTTGGACGATCCAGAGATGTGGGCCCAGTGTCTACGGGATCGAGCAGAGTTCTTCAAGCGGGCCATGCCTATGGCGATGGAGAACTTGTCCATTGCTCAGCACCGTGACACCTTACGGTACGCTCGTATTCGTAGCGGTGCCTACCGACCTCAGCTGCGACGTTTTTCCACGGGGGATTACGTTTATCTGCAGCGTGAGGCGCCTACGACGTTGGACGTCAAGGCAGGGCGCACTATTCTTCGCGTGAAGGATGTGTTGCCTAGTGGCATCTTGTTGCTGGAAGGCAAAGATGGCCGGGAGTGTCGGGAGCACTCAAAGAACTGTGCTCCGTGTCATTTACCCATTGATGGCTCCGTTCATCCGGAGTTGGCGGTTGTGCCTGATGGCCTACCGTGTTTTGTGTGTGGTGAGAAGAAAGGCGCGGCTACTATGTTGTTGTGTGACCATTGCCAGCGTGGTTGGCATATGGCTTGCTTGACTCCGCCTCTTTCCACTTTACCGTCCCAGGATTGGACGTGCCCTCGTTGTCGGAGGTCTTCGAGTCACGTTTCACCCGATGAAACGGCTTGAATTTCTCTAGACTTGTCCATGTCTGGTGCGTTGCCATCCAATTGGAGTTCCTGGTTTCGATTCAAGGATAGACAACGTGGGGATTGACTAAGGGATTAGCAACAAAGTTGCCTAAGGCGATTAAAGATGGGGCTCACATTGCACCCGGCCTACCGTCTCTTTGTTACTTCTCCATATGTTTATTGATTCGACGACGGGCGACATCTTCGACTGGATGCGTACAGTTGTTGCAGCGTCATCACAGTGGCGTTTAGTCTCTAGTGTTGTTTGGACCTAGCCGGATAGAGGGGCTCTTTATCCGCTAGGGGGGGCACTTGAGGGTCTACTACGTATACTTGTTTTAGTATATGTTTTTTGTTTATTTGATGTTGGTTGTGACTCACGATCTGTTGTGTTTAGCGATCTTTGTTTACACGACAGCTGTCACGGGATGTGGCGTCGAAGGCCACACCACGTCGCGTAGTGTTTTCGTAGATTAGTGGTTTCTAATCTACGTTTATTGGTGGCGTGCGGCCGTTGCACAACATTCATCCCCAACGGATGGTTTTCATCCGTTAGGGTTGTTGTGTGTGTGTATAGCGGCGCACACCACCTTGACTTGACATCTTTGTCAAGTCAAGCTTTGTGAGTGAGTTTTGAGTGTGTTAGCAATTGTCCTTGCTTGTAAGTGATGGTTTATCATTAGTTAAGGCTTGCTTTCTCTCTTACTACTTGCACTTGTTGATTCTTCCTTTGTGGAGTGCAAGACGCTTGACACCCAAGTGATTTCATACTTATTCACTTGACAAAGATCTCTTTTAAATTTCTCTTATTTTCTCACCATTTTCGCATTTTAGAAGTTTGTAGAAGAGTGGGAGAGGAGTTGAGGATGGGTATTTAGTGTCTCTAGTTCTAATTTGTGCAAATTAGAGTTGGGGTGAAGTCTTCTTAAAAAACAAAAGAAAAGAAGATATCTTTCTTCTCGGGTCTTGTGCTCGGTTTTGGGAAAGTCTTGTGCTCTCGGGTCTTGTGCTCAGTTTTTCGAAAGTCTTGTGCTCAGTTTTTGTGCACAAACCCTTGTGGCGGGACCCGACGGACGGTGGCGGTGGCGGGACCCGACAGGTGGCGGCCGGTGGCGGGGCCTGAGGAGTGGGGCCGAATTGCGGTAGGGACCTTAATGTGTTAGGTCCCAATTGCGTGCCGAGGAACCCTATCCCGTGAGTTTTTCTTCAAAATTTCAGAACATCCCTGGAATTGAACCATAAAAATTTCAACTTTTGCAATTTTTATTATTTTCAAATTCCGACTTCGGATTTGGGTTCGTGAAGGAATTATAAGACTAGTGACATAGTCTTTAGATAGTTTCTAGACTTTTCAAAAATTGACATTTTTTTGAAAGTTTTTAGGAATTTTGGCCTAAACCTTGTAATATGAGATGAATATGGTTGGATAATTGGATGCATATAATTTCATCCACCATTTTTCATCCATTTAGGCGAGGGATACCTACGTTGTAGGGAGTTTAGTATATTAAATTTAAAAAAAAAAAAAAAAAAAAAAAAACGTCGACACGTTGAAGGAACTGTAGTGGATAAGTTTCCACTATTTCCTCAATTTGTAGTGTTCGACTTTGGAGAAACACTTTTGTGTTTCTCTTTGTTTGCAGGAGCGATTTGTTGGGGCCAACCACTGCAGGCGTGTGCCAGTGGGGGATTTCCCTTCTTTTCTGCTTATATGTCGTTGGGGAGAGGATCCGGTGTGGATTCTTGAATTTTGTTGCGGTACCTCCCCGCCTGTCCATAGTTTGTGATAGGCGTACCGTAGGGGCGAAGTCGGGTTCATGACCGACATGGCTCTTTCTGTTACAGGTTGTTGGGCCTGCGATTGCCGGATTTGATCACCGGTCAATCGTAGAGGTTTGGTGATTTTGCAGGTGCAGGTCGCCCGTTCGTACCCATACCTTTTAGATAGTTGCAGGACCCGGTAGTCTGTTTATGGTGAACACCAGGAGTCGGTATTACCGTTCCCCTTCACCAGACTATCCGGAGAGTGCGCCCGTTTTAGACTTTGGGCCAGGGTCGGATACTGACGAGGCTTTTGAGCCTAATTCAACGTTGGACACCGACCGTAGGCTTCGAGTTTGGAGCGTGGGCACGTTTGACGACATGGAGGACGACCACCGTCATGTCGTGCGAGACAGGTTCTCGGGACGGGCTGGGGGCATTTCCTTGCCCGATTGGCGACTCCGTTTCCAGACTTGGATGAAGGAGAAGCGCCAACGAACGCCATCGTTCAACGATTGGTACGCGTTCGAGTTGTTGCCCCAACATTTGGAGTTGGAGGCACTTCAAACATATGGGAGGTGGACTGCCTTGCACGCGATGGAGTTGCGTCCAGTTGAGGACTACTGGCGCGATCGGGTGGAGTTGGTGACGGCGCTCAAGGAGAGTGCGGTCGCCCGTGTCCCAACTTTCACTGACCAACCCAAAGAAGAAGGGGATTACTTTGGTGGAGCTGCTAGGCAGGAGGGCATTGCTTCCATGACTGAGTCCAGTAGCATGGGAGCCATGTCGCGTTTGGCTCAGGCTACGAGGGCGGCATTAGCAGCAGTCGGTCCACCACCACCATTTGATCCTTTGACGCAATTCATGGCGCATTTGGAAGTTGAGTA
>CADCWO010000202.1 GCA_902806435.1 uncultured Synechococcales cyanobacterium
TACACCGAGATGAGCAGCTTACTCTTTTTTGATACTGATACCCCGTCTGCAAGCAGCGGGGTAGTTCATTAGGTTGTAATTTAGGTAAGATTAAAACTTTCAGCTAGATAAGTTTTTTTAGTTCATTTCAATTAACGATAAGCAGGTAGGCTAGAGCAGTTTAAAGTTCTAGTTTTTATGAATTTTTGTTACAAGTTAAATAGTTCTGTTACAAACCCACCCCTTGCTGATAGTGTGTTTCTAGCTAGAAACAACTGAACTACATAGAAAGTATTGGTAAAGCCGATAGTTGCGGGTTAGGTACAGCAATTTCTAACAAACTTTAAAGAACCTAACAAATGTCCCGCTGTTCCTTAATAGATTAAAATCTTGTTTTTGGGGTAATTTGTAGTTGTCATCAGTATGAATTTCTTAAACTAGAGTTTGACCTTAATCCAGTTTCTTTCTGCGGTTTATCTATATGTCTGACGTTCCTTTCACGCTCGATCAGTTACGCATCCTGAAAGCGATTGCTGCTGAAGGAAGTTTCAAGCGTGCTGCGGATAGTCTGTATGTTTCCCAGCCAGCAGTCAGCCTTCAGGTCCAAAACCTTGAGCGCCAACTAGATGTACCGTTGTTTGATCGCGGGGGGCGGCGAGCTCAGTTGACAGAAGCTGGTCATTTACTCTTAGACTACGGAGACCAAATCCTTACCCTGTGTCAAGAAACCTGCCGCGCCATTGAAGATCTCCAAAATTTGCAAGGTGGCACTTTGGTGATCGGCGCCAGCCAAACCACTGGAACCTACTTAATGCCTCGGTTGATTGGCCTCTTTCGTCAACTCTATCCGCAGGTTGCGGTCCAGCTTCATGTTCATTCAACTCGCCGCACTTGCTGGAGTGTGGTCAATGGCCAGATTGACCTAGCAATTATCGGGGGTGAAGCCCCTACTGACACCCACGAGTTTCTAGAAGTTATTCCCTACGCAGAAGATGAACTAGCGTTGATTCTTCCTCCTTTCCACCCCCTAGCTCAGGTTGCAACAATCTCGAAAGAAGACCTTTACAAGCTGCAATTTATTGCCTTAGACTCTCAATCAACAACGCGGAAGGTACTTGATCAGATTCTTGCCAAGGGTGATATTGATGTCCGGCGTCTGAAAGTCGAGATGGAACTTAACTCGCTTGAAGCAATTAAAAATGCTGTTCAATCTGGTCTTGGCGTTGCGTTTGTCTCCATCTCAGCAATTGAAAAGGAGCTTCAGCTTGGCGTCCTTCAGCAAGTACAGATTGAAAAGGTAGCAGTTAAGCGAGTACTATCACTAATTTTCAACCCAAATCGCTATCGTTCAAAAGCTGCAGAAACCTTTACAAAAGAAGTTCTACCTCAATTTGCTACCCTTGACACTGCCAAAGCATTACTGCAGTCTGTCAAAACAGAATCAACAACTTGGAAGGCAGCAACTTCAAATGTAGCTGGCGTTTAAGTATACTACCGTTACAGATATTCCTAGGATCTAAGGTGTCTATTCAGGAATTACTAAAGCTTCTTTCTAGCGTAGAGCTACCACTAAAGACCCCTGAGCACCCGTTCTCAATTCACTACGCCAACTATGCTTGGTAAGCGTTCTTATGTACGCTGGAAATTCGCCGACTAATCTAAAAAAAGCACTTCTACTCCCATACGTATCCACATCCAATAGAGTTTAAGACGTGCACCATGCAAAAAAAAGCTCCACGTACCTAAACGTGGAGCATGTAGAAGTTAGTGTGCCAAGCTTTAGAAGTTCATTTCTGCGGCTTGCACCTTCTCAACCTGTTTCTTCTTAAGGACTAAGAGAATTTGAGAGAGTGTAATAGCTGCTAAGAAGGCCATCAACCACCTGATGCGTGTTGGGCTTTGCAATACTATCTCCGCGTCATGTTGACCAAAACCGCCAACGTTTGGGTTATTGGTCAGAGCTTCACCTTCTTTGACCGCTTGACCTTCAGAAACAATCAGCTCTGGCCCTAGAGGAATAGTCTCAACGGCAGTAGTACCATCTTCCTTCTGGATAGTTATCTCGTAGGTGTCATTCTCGGTTTTGGCAATCTGGGTGACTTGTCCGGCTACAGAAGCATTGAACGGATTGTTGTTGCTCTTTGAACCATCTGGGTTGACCTGACCCCGGCCCCGGTTACCACCAACATGCACCATGTACTTACCAAAGTGAATGTTCTTGTCCGTGTTTGGATTAGGGGAGAGAACAGGGAAAACCATTTCACGATACTGTTCACCCGGTACAGGACCGACGACAATAATATTTTCTTTGTCCGGACTATAGGGTTGGTATAGATACGACTCCCCTACTTTGTCCTTCATTTCTTCCGGAATCCGCTCAGTTGGGGCAATCTTAAAACCTTCCGGTAAAATCAGCACGGCCCCTACATTTAATGGACCTTTCTCGCCGTTCCCCTGCACTTGTTGCACATTCGTGTCGTAGGGAATTTTCACCACTGCCTCAAAGACAGTATCTGGCAAAACGGACTGTGGAATCTCGATTTCCGTTGGTTTTGCACCCAGGTGGCAGTTCGCACAGACTATCCGTCCCGTCGGTTCCCGCGGATTTTCAAAAGCTTGCTGGGCGTAGATTGGATAAGCTAGTGCAACCTTCGTAAAGGCAAGATTACCAGTTAACAATAAGGCAAGGGCGGCGAAGACAGATAGTACACGCTTGAGCAACGCCGGGATAAGGCTTTTCTTCATTGTGTAATCAAGGTGGCGAACATAAACATTAAAAGCTTGGTTCAGATAGTTACACCCACCACGGGTCTTTACCCGTGCGGAAATCGGTTTCTGTCCAGGGGGTGTACTTAACTTTGTCCTCCTCTACGGTGGCATGGACCAAGGCGAGGGATAAGGGAGCAGGTCCCCGAATGACTTTCCCTGTTTTGTCGTATTGAGAGCCATGGCATGGACAAGCGAATTTGTTTGCACTCACATTCCAAGGAACGACACAACCTAAATGAGTACAGACAGCGTTCAATCCATAGTCTCCAATCGTTTGGTCATTCTCAACGATTAGGTAGGTGGGGTCACCCTTAAGCCCTTGCGTTAAAACCCGTTCTCCCGGCGCATGCTTGGCCAGGAATTCACTGACAACGACATTGTTACCAAGGGCATCTTTTGCCGTGACGCCGCCACTACTTGAGCCACTAGCGGGTGGAATAAAGTACTTGATGACTGGGTAGAGGGCGCCTAAGGCAGTTCCGGTAATTGTACCGAAGGTGAGAAGGTTCATAAACTGACGACGTCCCATATCGGGTACATCGGGAGATCCTGAAGCTTGAGCCATAATTACTGATACTAAAAAGTGAGTTAGGCTTTGCTGGGTGTCAGAAACGTTTACAACTTAACCACATTCAGCCAGTATCCAGGTTTCTGCGGCAATCAATTGTGGATAAGCCATTTTTTGAAGAAAATAGCCTATAAGTATGGATAGGACAGTGATTACATTTCTTGACGTTATTATCATATCCGAATACAGCAATTTTCCGGCGCGTGACAGACAAAACTCCTTAGAACTTTAAGTTAATTGCAAGCTTTAGAGTGTAGGTGTGGGGTGTGGGGTGTATGTGACTTTTCGGGTTAGTGAGTGCGCACACAACCTGAAGGGTTATCGGCCCTGGCCTTGCAGTAGGATGGGCGGAAGTCATAAAACTGCTGTCAGCCTGGATGTTTATTAGAACTGGGGTTGCCATGAATGGGCAGGAACTACACCAGCTTTTACTCCACAAATGGGGCCGCTCCTATGACGTGCAGCTAAGACGCACCCAGGGCAAGGTGTTTCTCCAAATAATGTGGAAGTACCTAGAGCAGGCCTCTTTCCCTCTTACCGAATTAGAGTATCTTGCTCGTCTAGATACCGTTGCCAGCTACCTCCAAGCGTGGGGTGAGGTAGCTCAAGTTCAAAACTATATTCTCCAAACTCGCGATCGCCCGCGCTTGGGCAGAGCCGTCAGCATCCCCTTAGAGCTAGGAGAGCGAGCAACTGCCGAGTGGATATTAGAAGGGTTCTAGCGCCCCAGCAAAAGCACCAACCCCGTCCCTCCTAAATACAAGCCAATCACTGCTCCACCGAGCAGGCTCTGGGTCAGGGGGTCAGTTGAAGGCGTCAGCACCGCCCCTAAGATGGCAGCACCTAGTACTACATAGCGCCAACCAGACAGCATCTGTTTACCAGAAACAATGCTCAGCAAACCTAGCAGCAGTTGAATCACCGGCACTTGAAAGGCTAAACCTGTACTAAATAGCAGTAGTAGCACAAATTCAAAGTAACGATCAATCGACCACGCTTGCTCAACCACACCAGCCCCGTAGTTGATAAAGAAGTTCAAGGCTGCCGGGACCAAAGCTACATAAGCGAAGAAGATACCAGCCGCAAATAGAACGCTAGAACCAAGCACAATTGGTGCTAAGAAACGGCGTTCTCGACGGTTTAATCCAGGCAAGATAAAGCGGATAATCTGGTACAGCACGAATGGACTGGCTACCAACAGACCACTATAAGCTGCTACTTTGATCGAGACGAAAAAGTACTCCCCCGGAGCCAGTTGCAGGAACTTTACCCCTTGAGCAGGCTGCTCTAACAACTTCACGATCGGATTGACCACAGCAAAGCAGCCGATAATCCCAACGGCCACCGCAATTAAGCCGTAAAAAATCCGCAACCGCAGCTCTTCTAGGTGGTCGAACAGAGACATCTCTACATCCCCTGGCAGTTCATTGTCAGGGGATGTAGGAGCCTGAGTTGACTCTAAATCAGTGTCTAGGTTCTGAGATGCGGCATTACCTAAGTTATCTGAATCAGATTCTTGATCCTGCTGGCTGGCAGTCTCTAGCTCTGAGGAAGAGGTCATGGTTGAGCTGGGTCCAAGTTTCGTTGACTACTCCATTCTGACAACTGATCGACCACAGTGGAGAGACTGGCCATGGGGGCAGCAGGTAAAACCTAATATCTACTACTCAGCCAATATTTAGACTAGTTGTGGACAAACGACTTGGACCTGGGCTGGTTGGCCTGGGAAGATATCACCGATTGATAGTAGTTCTGAAGTTGGCTGGTTGCAGCAGCCCAGCCCCACCGTTCCGCTTCCTGGCGGGCATTGCGGCGCATGGCTTCCCGTTCTACTTGACTACTTAAGAGACGCTGGGTAGCAGTCACTGCCCCCTGCTCATCGTTCGGATCAAACAGGTATCCATTCACCCCGTCTTGAACAATGTCGGGAATGCCACCGGAGCGCGCAGCCACGACGGGACAACCTGCCGCCATTGCTTCTAATAAGACTAACCCCAGGGTCTCAGTGCGAGAGGGGAAAATAAAGGCATCGGCGGAAGCAAAAGCTGAGGCCAATTCTTGACCAGCCATGTACCCAGCAAAGTGGGTAGAAGTGTCAGCGAAGTGTTTCTTTAAGTCTTGACGATAGGGACCATCCCCCACCAGAGCTAAACGAGCTGCTGGGATCGCCTTGAGAATCGGTTTAATCCGGTCAATTTCTTTTTCTGCTGAAAGCCGCCCCACGTAAAGCAATAGGGGGTTGTCTGGGTGCCCTTGGCTGAGGTGCCTCCGCATGGCTTGCGAAGCCAGGTGGGGTTGAAAGGCTTCAGTGTCCACACCTCTCTGCCAAAGGGTGACACGCTCAATGCCATGGGTGGTGAGTTCTGACACCATTGCCGTGGAAGTACAGAGATTTAATCTAGCCTGGTTATGACCTGCCTTGAGTAATTCCCACAATAACCCTTCCAGCATTCCCAGCCCGTAGTAACTAAGGTACTGGGGTAAATGCGTATGATAGGAGGCAACTAAAGGTAGCTTCAAGAGTTTGCTATAAAATAAGCCTGCCAATCCCAGCACTGCTGGATTCACAATATGAATTAGATCCGGCTTAAATTCAATCAAGGCATCGCCGATCGCGGGCCGGGGTAAAGCCAACTTTAATTCAGGATACAGCGGTAAGGGAAAACCGGAAACACCATAGACTTGGGCTCCCTTGTACTCCTTCAATCCCCCCTCTGGGGCAAAAATCAGGACTTGGTTTCCCAGTCTTTGTAGGTGATTGACCGTGTGGCAAAGGCGCGTAACAATGCCGTCAACCTTGGGCAAAAAGGTTTCGGTGAAAAGGGCAATTCGCATAGAAGATGCTGAGGATTTAGGTGCCGCCAATAAACATATCCCCCAACTATACAAAGCTATTACCGCCAGGAGACCTTTGGTAAGATTTGGGACTCGTCTACGCGGTGCTTGTACTTAATAGCAAAGTTGAGTAAGGAATCGATTAGAGAATCAGAGAGATAGTGAGGCTGAAGACCGAGATCAAGGAGATTGGTGTTCTTAGCATTGAAGTAATGTTCTTCGAGTTCAACCCGGGGGTTATCTAGATGCTTAATTTCAACATCTAGACCCATCGCTGCGCCCGCTTTTTTCACCATCGTCGCTAGATCACCAACACTAAATAGCTCCGTAAACTGGTTGAAAACGCGAAACTTACCTTTATCCGCTGGGTTGGCGATAGCCAGTTCCACACAGCGAACGGTGTCTCGAATGTCCAAGAAGCCACGTGTTTGCCCGCCTTTACCATAAACCGTGAGTGGGTGCCCTACGGCTGCCTGGATACAAAAGCGATTCAGGGCAGTACCAAATACACCGTCATAGTCTAGGCGATTAATCAAGACTTCATCCATCCCCGTTTCTTCGGTGAGAACACCGTAGACCACGCCTTGATTCAAGTCTGTAGCACGTAAACCCCAAATCTTACAGGCAAAGTGAATATTGTGGCTGTCATGCACCTTTGTAAGATGGTAGAAGCTGCCTGGCTGTTTCGGGTAGGGGAGGGTATCCTTACGCCCATTGTGCTCAATCGTAATATACCCTTCTTCAATATCAATATTAGGTGTACCGTATTCCCCCATCGTCCCTAGCTTGACTAGATGGCAATCCGGCAAATGCTCATGGAGTGCGTAGAGCAAGTTGAGAGTGCCATTAACATTGTTGGAATGGGTGAGCACAGCATGTTCACGATCAATCATCGAAAAAGGAGCGGAGCGCTGTTCTCCGAAATGCACCACCGCTTCGGGTGCAAATTGGTGCAAAGTGTGACACAAAAACTCGTAGTTGTTGATGTCTCCGATAAACAAGTCTATGGACTTGCCTGTGAGGTCCTGCCAGCGTTGGATGCGTTTCTGGATGGAGGCGATCGGAGTTAAGGTGTCAGCACCTAGTTCTAAATCCCAGTGCCGACGGATCAAGCTGTCCAGGATGCCGACTTCGTAACCACGATTAGAAAGATAAAGAGCAGTTGCCCAACCGCAGTATCCATCACCGCCAATAACCAGGACTTTCATGTTGTTCAATAGTGCTTATGGAGGTTTGCGCTTAATTCTAGGCTAAGTTGCCTTTTACTCAAACTATCAGGAATGAGGATCGATTATACCTATCTAAGGGAATTTTTCACAGCTTCACTTCCTGGGCAAAGCTAGCCCAGCGGACAAAGTGAAAGGGACCGGCGTAAGCACCCCAGACATGGGCATCCGTTTGCGGATCTCGGCCCCGGTCATGGCTGATAAACTTCTGCTCGTCTATCTCAAACACACTATCTAAATAAGTTTCTTTGCCTTCACGCATCACAATGCAAGCTTTACCTGGCTCCACTTGGCCTTTGAAGCTGTGACCTGTCCACTCGACGATTATATTGCAGCCCGGCAACTCTACCAATTGATCAGCTTTCAGGCCCTGAAGACGCTGTGGATTGCGGGCAGCACCATAAAAGGCGTCTGCCTGCTGCAGAGTGTAGTTCTTAATCTCAATATGATCATTGCTAGGCACCAGTTCTAATACTCGTACCCGGTAGGGTTTGTTGAGCATGTAGTCGTAGGCTTGCTCCACATATAGGCATACCCCTGGCAATAAGTGGCTAGGAAGGGGCCGCATACAAACACGAATATGGGCGAAAAAAGGCGGATTCTCAAATGCTTGTTCTTGATTACTGAAGTCTGCTGCCATCCAGCGTGCTAAGGCGGCAACATCAGTGGAGTGAGTCATGATCTACTAAATTGAGTCAACTTACACAAAACTAAAATTATTTTAGAGCTTGGATTACCCATCTTGAGGTTCTGAATTAACTCTGCCGCAACCGGAACAGCAGAAACTGCGTAGGTTGATCGGCTTTAAAGTCGTTATCGCTGACTAAGAGCAAGCTTTGAGTGCCATCTGCTAGGCGAGGCCCCAAGACCATTCCCTCTAGGTTTGCCAATCGTATCCCAAGCTGAGCCAGATCCACTAGCAATCGCTTTCTTGCCGGTTTCACACCACCCAAAATTCCTTTGAAGCTGGCAATCTTCGAGGTGTCTGTTGCTCCACCGTTGGCAACTTGAAAGATCCGAGCACCGTAGCCTAACAGAGGGCTGTAATACCGTTCTAGGCTGAGGAAGTGGCCGCCGCCATCAATGGCGACCAGTTCAGCTAAACCGTTGTGAATGGCTCCTACAGGAGGAGGGTCTAAAGGATAGGCGTGTTCTGAAACGAGAAAGGGCCGCGGTTCTCCTACCCAGTAATGCAGAAGCCGGTTCGTTAGCTGAGATGGGGTGTCGAAATCCTGGATCAGTGGTGATTCGGTTGCTGTAAACAAGCGATCGCCCTCTGGATTAATGGCCAAAGATTCAAACCCCAAGTTATTGGCAATGCCTTGCGGGATTTCTGAATCTGAATTGTGCCAATAGCGTTGCGGAATCGAGAAGCTTCGCTGCTGTACCCCTGTCAGGTTGAATTCTGCTAGGAAAGGGGGGCTGTTTTGGCTGGCAACGCCTTCACTAGAGATAAAGACTGATTGGTGCGGCGAAAGAGCAATTCCTTCTGGATCTATGGTGTCCTGCGGGTACACTTGGCCTTGGTCGTCTTTGAGCAAGGTAACCGCTTCTACCATCACACTGTTAAAATGCCCCTCTCCTGAGGCTGTAGCATCCACATCTAGTTTCAGGGTGTAGAATCGTGCCGGAGCCGAGCGGCTATGATCATCGGAAAGCGCATAGACGCGATCTCGGGTGCGATCGTAGGCCAAGCCTGACAAACCACCCACCGTCGTTCCCTCCAAGGTTGTTTGTGGCAGTTGGTACTCTGCCAAGAAATCTAACGATAAGGGCAGAAAAATCCGGTCTGCGGCACTCACCTGGGGCAAACTGCAGGCACTTAACAAGACCAAAATGGCTGCGACTAGCACAGCCGTTATCTGAGTAATATACCTACGATTCTGAAGATGCATGGTTGAAAGATACTGAGGCGCTTTCTACTGCCTACCATGCTACCGGTAGTTTTGCTGCTGATAGAGCGATTACCGTTTTTAGGGTAGGAAGAGTGACTGGTTTCTGTTGCAAGCGGTTTGCCACAAAAAGAATGCTCCAGGCTTCCATTGAACTCTACACAAAGCTCAAAAGGTTTATAACCTCTCTAGTTCTTGCAAAGCCAGGCTCAGCTCCTGAGGATCAAGCTGAAAATCTACGGGAGCATTGGCAGGCAAAATGCGTTGATGAATGTCCTCAGACACCCAGTTGCCGTACATATACCTGTAATTAAGACCGACAATAGCTGAAATCTGCTGGTAAGCGAAACTAGTTTGTGCTCCGGTCGGAAAGATCTCTACTACTTTTGCTCCCTGAGGACAAAAGACGATATTGGTCAACCCAGCACCGTGGGCTCCGATTATCACCTCCGCTCGGGAGAAAAGATGAACTTGTTCAGCAAAGGTGTAGCGTTCCAGTTGAATCGCCGTGAACCCATAATTCTCCAAAACACCGGCAATTTCAGGGAAGTTAAGCAAGCGTCGATTCTTGGCATCCGAGCGGTCAATAAAGATCCGCTGGGCGCAAAGCTGTGGCACGACAGCATGAGGTAGAAAAGATTGCCGGAGAAAGTGACAAGCCCAGGGCGGCGGATTGTTGTAGCTGATGTAGTCAACTATGGCCGGAATCATCAATCGCTCACAGCGGACGATGGGATGCTCATCCTGACTGATGATCTGAGTTACGGACACATCTAACAGTTTGAGGGAATCAACTTGGAATGACCTTGTCTGAGAACCGACCAGGAAACGGTCTACTTCATCTCTCAAACTCGAGCGCCTCACTAGGTGTAGTCGGGGAAGCAGATTGAACATCCAGTGATAATAGTTGTTACCAGCGGTAAAGGTATTGAGAACTGCTGTAGTCCCGGAAATTTCTACTGGTGCTTGCCACCGCCGCTTGTATTCATGATGGTAACCAAAGGAGCGTGGCCAATCGTAAGAGACATCCCATAATAACCGGTAGTTATCCGTAATCACAGCACCATCCATGCCTAAGACTGTGGCATGAGGAATCACTGACACAAAAAAATCAGGGTGGAACTTGCAATACGTGGCTGGCTCGTCACCCCCAAACAAGTACTTTGGCCCTGGATACGTACCTTGAGTTGCTTTTTCGACTACCTCATAGGTCTTAATCGTTGGATGCTGGTGCTGGGTTTGCTTTAAATAAGTGAAAGTTTCGGGATAAAACCCTTTGATAGTTGTCTTTGAGACAATGCAGTACATCCGGTAACTGATAATCGCGATGCGTGCCCGGATAGGTTTATACAAAGCCTGAGGCACTACCCTAGATATAAGTTTCTTAACAATAGAGAAGATAGCAGACTTGAATACTTTCCCTGGCAAGGGAAATCTCGCCAAGGCCAGACTGACCATGAGATTCTTATTCATCAGCTGAGCCAGATAATTTATATAACTTGAAGCTCTTGCCAACTCACTATCAATAGGAAGTTCAGCCAGAAAATAACCAGATAGTAAGGTTTATAGAATTCTTCTAAACAGCAATCTCAAAGATCCTCTGGAGTACCCTACCAGATCCCTTCGAGTTTCTCAGTAGTGCAGTTTGCAATATTGCTCAATTTACCTCTGAAGCAATAGAACCCCCACCAACCGTAGGTTGTTGCTCATGTTCATACTGGCTGAGGCTGTTTGCTAACTTGTCAGCGATTGCCTCAACCCATACTTCGTCTTGCCGAGTATAGCTACGGGGTGCGTTTGCCCCCAAAATCATTACTCCCTCACCAAGCGGCTGGCAGATCACCCCTTGGGTGTTTTCCGGTAAGTAGTCAAATTCAATCTTGCCGGGATAGATATCCAAGGCTACCAAGCAAACAGCTTTTTGCTGTTCGAGCACTCGCTTGAGGATTGGGCCCGGTTTCACTTCAGGGTTGGGGCTGAGAATGCCCCGCCGTAGCAAGGTACGGCCTTGGTGCCAGACCACAAGCGATCGCGTTGCTGTATTAGTTAGCAGAATATGGGAAGCCCAAGCTAGTTCAGTCTTGAGCTGCTCTGGCAGGCCAGGAGCTAATTCAAAACCTGCTTGGCCGATTAAGTCAACCGCATCCGGCGATCGCGGCTGAATCCGCTGCCACAACAAGCCAGTCAAGATCAACAGCGCACTTAAAAGCACCCCTAGCGCATCAGAACGAGCTTGGGAACTGGTCAAGCTTTCTGTCAGCAAGCGATTGACCAGCAGTAGGGTACCACCCAAGATTCCGACGACGATTGGCAGAAGGCGCAACACTCGATTGGGGTCAGGTTTAGCCATGCTTCAGGAGATAGGTGCTTTAGATATTCTGGCATTCTCCATAAGCCCAGCTCCTTTTATTGTTTACAGGATAGGTGACCAGGCATTTAATCAGTACTCTGTGTAACAAGGCATACGCAGCCAAAGTCGGTTTTGTCCTCCCTTTGGTTGAGGAACAAACAAGCTTTGACCTTTCCGTTGGCCGATTTATCCGTTAAATCTTCTGGCTTACATGGAGTGTAAGACCCAAATTAAAAAGGTTTTTATGTTTTATCATTCCAAAAGATTGCAGTACTTCACGCCACCAGAGAAACCTGACCCGGTTTATGCAAAGAAGATGCAAGAGCTGATTGGCGGTTCTTTTGGGGAAATGACTGTGATGATGCAGTACCTGTTTCAGGGCTGGAATTGCCGGGGGCCTGCCAAGTACCGAGATATGCTACTGGACATCGGCACCGAAGAAATTGGTCACGTAGAGATGCTTGCGACAATGATTGCCCATCTCCTAGATAAAGCGCCGATCAAAATGCAAGAAGATGGGGCAAAAGATCCCGTAGTAGGTGCCGTTATGGGAGGTATGAATCCAAGGGATGTGATTGCGGCGGCTATGAACCCCCAGCACGCAATTGTTTCCGGTGGAGGCGCAATGCCCGCTGATAGTGTAGGCTTTCCCTGGAATGGTCGCTTTATCGTCGCCAGTGGCAACTTGTTAGCTGACTTTCGTTCTAACCTTCACGCCGAGTCTCAGGGTCTCATGCAGGCTGTACGGTTATACGAGATGACGGACGACCCAGGAGTCAGAGATCACCTCAGTTTCATGATCGCCCGTGACACTATGCATCAGAACCAGTGGCTAGCGGCGATTGAAGATCTCAAAAGCGAAGGGTTTGAGGAGACTGTTGTTCCCAAAATTGCGTATGAGTATGGGAAGAACGAGTACGCCTATCAGTTCTGGAATAACTCTGAAGGTGAGCAGAGCGCTGAAGGCCGGTGGGCAAAAGGTCCAACAATGGATGGAAAAGGAGAGTTTGAGTATGTGGCAAATCCTCAGCCGCTGGGACCAGAGCCAGAGCCGCCACCTTCTGACCCAAGATTACACGGCACAAACCAACCGGGTCAATCTGGTGGCCACAAACCGAACCTGATTGAACGGGTGTTGGGTCAAGAATAGTAATCTGTTACTGCCGTAGTAATATTCAATAGCTTCATCAGCCCAGCTAGACAACGGTTGGGCTGATGAAGCTATTGTTACATTAAAGTAACTGTCCACCAACAACCTACTTATCCTGAGCTGCCCCTTTTGACGACGGAGCCAAAGTAGGGGCAGGTGTGTCTGGAGTTATAACCCTTGAAACGACTCGAAAATCACTCAACCAGCGATCGCAGGAGCTATTGCTGCGGGTGCTAGCAACACTACAATTAGCACTAGAAGAGTTGTAGAATTCAACCCCTAATCTCACTTGTGGCGTCTCACCGGATGTGGCAAGACAAACATAGTAGCTAGGCATTAACCGAGCGCAAGGCAGGATTAAAGTTGGTTTAACAATCTACTGGTTGAGATAAAAAAACTGCCATACCTTGCAAAGACATAGCAGCCCTGAATCTAGTGCAGTAGTACCGTAAGTCTGAGCGGCTTTATATGCCTTGTGACTTTTTGCGCTTCCAAAGAGTAGCTCCAGCACCCAAGGCTAGTAAGCCCAGCATCGCAGAGGGTTCAGGTACAGGAGTGGAAGCTGTTTGTACCGTTAAATTTGTTTCACCTAAGCGGACGTTATATTCAGACGTTTGGTTAGCCGTTAGCTCTGCCACCCCATCTGCTAGTGCTGAAAAGTCTTTAGGCTTAAAGCTATAGCTCCAAGGAGTTATAGCGGAGAAACATGATCCCTCTTTCACACATTGTCCTACGGCAATGCCATCTAGAAAGAGATCCGCACCGGCGCTGCTATCAACGGTTGTGTTGCCAAAGGTACCGCTGATCACCGCTGAAGTAATCGCTTCCCCTTTAGGGATTGCGTAGGAGAATGATCCAACAGCCATAGGCTCTAGTGGGTAATTGGCTTCTGGAGCAGATTCCGGACCGTTAAATTCTGGCAAGCTAGCGCTAATCGTTGCAGCTTGAGCGGATGTACGAATCCCTGCGATCGCAAAAAAAGGCACTCCGAACCCGGCTAAGTTGATCAATGTAGCGGCAGTAGCCAACGATACCTTGCCTCTAAATGTAGAAATACTCATAGTCATTGCTCTAAAAGAATATAAAGTTAACGGCACAAAAGTTTAACTAGAACTTGGATATTTAGGCAACTTAAAGAGATGTCTAGGAAAAGCTGGGTCTCCAGGCTGATAAATATCGAAGGTACTTTGCCAGCAATCGCCCTAGAAGCCTCTTGACCAAGATAGTAGCGGCGCAGGAAGCCAGTAAGTGTTAAGTAAGCGCAAGGATTCAGTTCAATCTCGCTGAAAACCCCCATCCCGCGAAGTAGTATCAGCCTAATCAGGTTGATTGTTCGCGATCTATCAGTTGTTTCAACGCCTGCTGAATGATCTGCCGTTGCTCTGCGTCATAGCCCCAACGATCTAAAAACACCTGGTAACTACCCCTTCCAGTAACGGCACTTTCCTGAAGTTTTTGGGCCTGCTCAGACACCTGAGGGAGTTGAAGTAGCTCAACCAACCGGATGGTTCGGCGTTGTACCTGCTCAGAGCCTGCGGCTGCGTCTTCCTTATGATTGCGACGGTGAGCCACGGCCATTACCGCTGACATCGCCAGATTTTTCACCAAAAGTTCCGCGACAAGATCTGGGGCAGAGTATAGTGCCTGAACAACTGGAGCTGAGGGATTATCCGCCAAGGAGCGGGAGTCTGTAAGGTAGGTAACAAAAAATCCTCTGGCACCCGTTTCACTGCCAACCAACTTCGTAATCGCTGTAGCAATCTCTGGCTCTGTGATATCGGCTGTCATTTGATCGAGTAATGACTGGCTAAGGGTGATCGCCTGCTCAAACGTCAACGGTTCTGGAACGACAAAGTCAGCCATGAATGTCTTTCGCCAAGCGTTTCTTTCAGTAAACAAGCTCTAGAACGAGAAATGCAAGGGGATGAAGGAAGAGATGCATCTTTAATATTCCACATTCGCGGGAAGCAGATGCCCTGCATAAGAAAACTAAGCCAGACCTACTGAGTTGATGTAAGGGTGCTGACCACTCAACTAAAAAACCAACAAAGCACTACAGGAAGGAACTGACATGGCACACATCAACGCTATCCACACAACCGTGAAGTCTGGAACTATGTTTAAGAAAACTTGGATGATTGGTCTTTTAGCAGCTACTGCTTTCGGGTTTGTTTCTGGTCCTGCTCAGGCTGGCGAGGCAAATGGGAGTGCAAAATCCATCCAAAGCAGCGAGCAATCAGCAGCAAACGTCGGTAGCTACAACGACATTTTCCAAGACAGCACCCAAGTTGGTGTTCAGGATGTAGATGCTACCTCCTACGGCAAAGGAGCAGCTAACGCCGATGGGTTCCTCCTACAACAGAGCAAACAGGCAGGCGCAAACGTCGGGGTTGGCAATCACGTGGACCAAGAAAACACGCAACTTGAGGTCCAACAAGTCGATGCTGAGCAATTTGGCTCCTACTACTACCCCTAGAAGCATCAGCCTAAGCCTTCCCAACCCCACCAGGGGTTGGGAGCACTCACCCAGTTTTCTGTTATTTTGCGTACCCAAACAATTGAGCTGTAGCAACGGCAAAGCAAATCGGCAGAAGAGAGACAGCGCTTAGCAGCCTGACTTCAAATTTGAGAAACACGATTTTTCTATTATGTCGAGGTATCAGACCATGATCACCAAGCAGTCGATTTTAATACTTGTTGTCGCTCTACTAACCTTACCTAGTGGAATAGCCAGAGCTAGCGATATTGATATTCAAACTGACAGCGTTAAAGTAACCGTTGGTACAGGTGGTGGAGCCAACATCAAACTTAAACCAACTCAGAGAACGGTTACACCTCACCGGTTAACTGGGCCATTTTCTTCCCGCCAATACTGGAAGTTCCGAAATCCTCAAAGTACGAACAAGGTCTGGATTAAAAAGACCGCTAAATGTAGCGGGAGCAGTTATAGCCAACAAAGCACTCAAACAAGGGGCGCTGGTAAGACCATTGTTCAAACCCATAGTTCTACATCTACCAGTGGATGTCGTTAGCCCATCCTGAATCACCCTTAAGTTAGAGGTAAATGAAGATGAAGTTCAAATTATTTGCACATAGCTTGTTGTCTGTTTCTGCTTTATTGACTTTAGCGTCTCACTCAACCCCTTCTGCTTCTGCAGCATGCGTAATGACTGATGTTGCGGCTCAAGTTGCCATCCATGGTTCAAAGAAGCCATCGCAGCAAACCAATAACGTGGATATGCAGAATGAAGGTGCGTGTTTGGGAAACACCACAACAAACACAGGTACACAAGTTTATGCTGGTCCAGATGACGTGGAGCAAACACGAAACAGTAGCCATTTTAATGGTGGTAGTACGGACGATAAAACTGAAATCGATGGTCCGGTCATCCGGGTTCCAGTTAGTGTGCCAGTTGATATCTATAGTCCTGCCTATGACCAGGAGTTTCTAGGAGACATAACCGACTTTTAGATTCAGTGAGATTGACATCGAAGATTAGTTTACTGGCTTAGCTAGGAGAGATTTGCTTCAGAACTTGCAAGAGTATCCTACGAGGAAAAAGCTTCTGACTTTCGTGACTGAGGAAGTTAACTTTGTTGCATCTTGCCAAGTAAAACTCTAGTGGATCACTGACAACGCTCAGCTCTCATACCTCTAGAGTGGTTAAGGCTCTAGAGGGTTACATTTGCGGAGCCAATTTATGCACCTTACCTATCAAACTAAGCGAGCTGGCTTCTCTTCAACCTGGGTAGAAATTGATTTGACTCGCTCGACCACCGTAATCATATACCGGTAGTTTGGTGCTGGACTATTGGGTATATAGCCCGCCTCTTGGGTCAAAACTGAAGGGGCCTCGCTCATAACCCTACGAATTTGCTCTTGGCGGTTACGTTCTATATCCGGTCCAATTAAAACAGCACCTGGTGGAACTTTGTGAGGATCAGTATAGAGCACAGAGAACTGTGTCTTGCTCAACTGCTGACTATATGTATCAAACTCATTTTTTGAGAGAGCACCAGCAGCAGCTTTTCCTTCCGCAACCCATTCCAGAACTGTTTTAGGCGTGGGTGCCAACAGTAGCTCACTCAGCGTTAAGCCGTAAAGATTATAAAGTGGCAAATAGTATCCTGTTGCTGAACCCAGTTGACCTAGAGCAACGGTTTTATTCTGTAGCTCTTTCAAGCTGCGAATCGGGCTGTCCTTGCGAACGACCAAAACAGAGCGTAAATTGTTAACCCCCTCTAGCGGAAAAAGAGGTAGATATTGCTCCTGGGCGATCGCGATCGCGGCTAAACCAGGGGGAGCAAAGACCAATGACCAACCACGGCTCCGAATCCGCTCTAGGGCCTTATTCTCATTAAAGGTGGGTTCTAGCCGAATGAGTGACTTAGTTTCTTCGCCCAAGTAGTTTGTGAAATTAGTGTAGCGATTGATAGCCTCTTGGCCTTCGTCGTAGCTAACAACACCAACGATCAACTCGTTGCCTTGACTTTGGGTTGACTTGCCGCCGCAGGCTGTTAGGAAGAGTAACAGCTGGAAAAGAAATGAACGACGTGAGAATCTCAAAGACATTACCAACTTTGGTTACGTAAAGTAGTCTTTGTCATATATGAGGTTAAGCATACTAGGCTTGCTCAGCTTAAGCGTAATCACTTGAATAACCATGAGAAAATTTAACATTCATTTCACCAACTAGCTGCTGCAAATCAGGGTTAAATAGTTATTGCCGGGGCACTTACAAGGCTCTTCACAGGGAATATATGTTAAAAAATCTTAAAATCGGAACTAAATTCAACTTGCTTTTGATGCTGGTTTTCGTTGTTGGTATTTCAATCAGTGGGGCTGCTTTATCGTACGTACTTCAGCAGAGAGCCCAGGCTGAAGTAGCCTCTAAAGCGCTGACTCTTATTCAAACAATAAACTCAGTTAGGGACTATACCTCTACCCATATCAACCCGCTCTTAGCGCCTAGATTAGAAACCGAATCATCATTCATTCCCGAAACAGTACCTGCCTACTCTGCAACGGAGGTTTTTGCAAATCTACGTAAGAACGAAGAGTATAAAAACTTCTTTTACAAAGAAGCAACATTAAACCCAACTAACCTACGGGATAAAGCAGATAGCTTTGAAACCAAGCTTGTAGAACGCTTTCGTAATGAACCAGAGACGAAAGAACTCTCAGATTTTCGGACGCTTCCTGGAGGAAAAGTATTTTACATTGCTAGACCTCTTACTATTAAAAAAGAGAGCTGTCTGAGGTGCCATTCAACGCCAGACGCCGCCCCCAAAAGCCAGATAGCAACCTATGGTTCAGAATGGGGCTTTGGCTGGAAGCTCAATGAAATTGTTGCGACTCAAGTTATTTCTGTTCCAGCGGAGGATGTTTTTACCAATGCTCGCCAGTCTTTGTCATTAATAATGACGATTTTGATCAGTATTTTTACCGTGGTTATTCTTCTCATTAATTATTTGCTGAGGAAGACTGTAATTCAACCTATCAAAAAAATGGCTAAGACTGCTCAAGAAGTAAGTACTGGCAAGACCAGCAGCGATTTCGAGCAACCCTCTAATGATGAAATTGGTACTCTAGCGGTAGCTTTCAATCGGATGAAGGCTAGTCTTGAAATAGCAATGAAGCTGCTCAATAAGCAGCGGAGCTAATGGTTTAAAGCATGCAGAGTAGGCGCAGATTAAATTCAGAAGCTTTTTGACGATCAGGAATCTCTGCTGCCAAATTTGCTACAAGTTCTGTTGCAGAAATGTGAGGATGAGACGCCAGAGCCTGCTCAACCACCAAAGTTGCTATGGGACCAATTAAATCAGCTAAATCTTGCTCACATTGATGGACAAAGGCTTGATTAATTTCTGAACTTCTCAAGCTGGGTGAACTACCTGACTTTGCTTGAGGTTGGACAGTCAGTTCTTGTAGTAGAGAGATGGCTCGTTGCTCGAAGGCCATCTGCTGCTGCGGTGCTAAGTGTAGTGTTAGCTCCTCAATCAGTTCTTTAGTACTAGAGACATGTGCTAGCGCTTGTTGCACTAATGTCGGAGCGATGGGACCCACAAAGCCGGCCAGCAACGCCTCAAATTCAGCAGACTCCTGAGGTGAAAGCCCTAAGTAGGAGACAGGCGCTTCTACTGGTAGACTGGCCGGAATGATAGCACCGGAGGGTTCAAGCTTCTCCCAAGCCCACGGAACAAGCCCAATTCTAGCTGGTAGTACCTCAATGACCCCCTGGATGCCGGAGAGCCAAACATGAAGATTAATACCGCTCCCCGCCAGGTTCAGCTGCAGTTGAGCAATCCATTCTGCCACAGGTAGCCCAACTTGCTGATCTGCGGAAATTAGCGTTTCTAAAAGGGCTTGAGCAAAAAGTTCAGGTTGTTTGGCTGGGGCGGCAGCAGCAATCAAACACTGGCCTTGCTCTGGCCTGAGCTGAAGATCTTCAACCCAATCAGCGAGGGAGGAGGCCCCAGGACAATCTAATACAACAATTTGCTGGGCCACACCGGAGCGCCGTAACTCTTGGCGTAACCAGGAGCGGCTGAGCTGGATACCATTGCCTAACAGCAACTGGGCTTCCCCCTCTACGGACTCCTGAATCCGTCCGCGCAAATACAGCAGTAAGGTAGCGGTCTCTTGAGAAGAAGGAGTACTTGGGAGTACTTCTGGCTCGGAACCGCTGCGCCAGCGCAGACAGTCTTGAATTGCTTTACGAACCTCTGGCCATGCTTTTCCAGGCCCCGGCCAGTACTCCAGCTCAAAGCTGCCAGCTTCGCGGAGTACTTGAGTCAAGGACCGAGTGGTCTGGCTGCCAGAGAGGCCCTCAACGATCAGTGCTTGTCGTGGATGCTGAGATTCAACGCGTTCGGGCCTTAAACCGAGAATCAGCTCTCCAATTCCTTCAACAATCCGTTTAGGGGTTTGCAATGGATATTCAGAATGCAGAGCAACCTCACCACGGCTCCGCTTTTGCTGATTGATCAAACGCAGCTGCTGATTTGCCTTCTCAATGTACTGCAGAGTCTGATGATAGACATACTTATACAGTCCATCGGCTTCCAGCACTCCCTGAGGATCCGCAGCTTCTCCCCGCAGACCGCGCATGAGGTAATACGTAAACAGTCCGTGCCCCAGTTCCGGAAATTCCCATGACTGCTGAGCTTGGTCACAAGATAGTAAGGCATAGAAGCCTTTGCTTTTGGCGGCGCGTTGCCGGAGGACTTTCACCAATTGGGGAGTGGGGTTGAGAAGGGTTGGGTCTGCTGTGTTACCTCTGGCCCCCCGTAGCGTTAGATCGCCACTATGACATGCATCTAGCCAAACTAATTGCTGGTGCGCAGCACAATTACCCAACATCTGCAACAGTTCCTGTAGTCCTATACCTGTGGTAGCCAGGTCATCCTTAAAGGTATCTGCTAGGCACAAAATAGCCTGCTGAGTGTTAGGTTCTAGAACCCCATGCCCCGAAAAATAGAACAGGATAGTGTCCTGGGATTTGGCTTCTGAGACAATTTGCTTCAGACTGCCACGAATTGTTTCTAGGGTAGGAGCTTGTGCGGCAAAATTATGATGGATAATGACTTTCTTATTAGGAAATTCCTGCGTTGCATCTGCTAACGCCTCTGCCAATCCCTGGCAATCTAGAGCTGAGTAGCGCAGAGCTGGCAAACTTTCATCCTGGTACTGGTTAACTCCCACCAAAAGGATCCAAAGCTTTGCTTCACCTGTTTCCAAAGCCTGAATCGAGCGACTGGTTCCAACACCTAGTGGAGACATGGTCTTAGCCTGAAAGGGAAAAATTACTTCTTTAGGTTCTTTTAAAGTGCAACAGAGTTGTGCTACAAGCTGTTGAGAAGGTTACGGCACTTCTATACTGTGTATCGTAATATAGCTTGCATTTTGCATTCTACCTAATAGATTGCCCCAACCAAGGACGTCTAAAGCCTACATTACAAGACTGCAAAGACTTTAAGTGCCAAGTTGTGTTTAGAAGGGTTAAGGAAATTAACAATTAAGATCTTGAGATTCCAAATGGGGATACCTCATTAATCAACTAGCTAAACCAGCCTTTAGAAGCGTAATTTTGCCAATGGCTATCATTGACAACCCATGCAAATACTTGTGAAATGACTTAGTCAGGACCAGCCTTAGGCAGGTGCAATAACTTAACTGCTGAAAGCTTGACGATACTTAGCTGTTAAAAAGTGTATTGCCTCAATCACAGATTAGGGGACGGAGCTCCATCCCCTCAATAGTATTGGGAGTTTCAAAGGGAGGGTAACCTTAACGGTATTGGTGGGAGACTTAGTACTGGGCTAGCAGACCTCTGTGGTGCCGCAGTCTGCCCCTGTGGTGCTATGGGCTGGCTCTGGGGTACGCTAGGCTGCCCTGATGGTTTAGTAGGAGTGCTAACACGTGCACTTGGTAACTTGCAAGCCACTGCACAAAGCTGCAAGTTATTGTCTTTTATGCTTTCTTCAAGCAGCTTAATCTCAGGCTTAGGTCTTGGCAGATTACTACGTCCCAACCCTCCAAGTGGCAGCTTAAGCAACTCTGTGATCGGAAATGCCGACGCTTTGTCTGTTGAAGCTCCTAGCATGGCAACACTGATTAAACCACCTAGCACAATACTGATTCTTGCCGCTTTTCTTGACTGTCCAAACATGTTCATACCCTCATAACTTTAGTTCTTCAGCTTTACCCGAGCCGATAGTGTACCGGGCAGCTAGCTTGGATGAATTGCTTCACTAATTTGGTAGGGCTGCTTCTATTTGTTTATGCACTCAAGTATGAGCACCTAATTCAGGCACTTTTGTCGAAGGACTCTTGAGTCGCATTCCGATATCCTTACCCGAGGGCTTTGACGTACACGTTGACTAAAGAAATATTGTCATTGCCTGGGCAGCCTTAAACCACTCTCTAAAAGACTGCATAAAAAAATAGAAGCAACCCGACTTATTAGATAGAAAGGGTTTCAACCTAATGCATATAAATAGATTCGCAGTTGACAATCATGAGGTAATTTAACGTATGAAACGCTTAACTTCGATCAGGTTTGGGGTTGGTCTTCTGCAGCCAGTTCGCCAATGGCTTGAATTGATAGAAATTAATGATCCCAAAGTGGCACGATTCTTTTGCAAAATGATCCCATCCCAGTGTCCTTTTGAGCGGAACATTAAACTCTTTGGCCATAGTAGCTTTCACATTCCACCCTTATGCAAGCTGAACCCGCTCTACGAGCAAGTAGTTAGTCTTCGTTTTAGGTCGCTATCTTACCTTGCAGATGTATGTGGTGAAGACGTAACAAACTATTGTCAATAGCCAGGAGTTTAAAGTGTTTTACTTCAACCAAAATGGCTCCCCGTTTGTGAAAATCGTGTACTCTAAGATCAAAACCAACGGTAAAGTAGAGCTGGTGCCTCTAAGACTGTATGCTGACGTTTCTGTTGAGCACACCAGTTCTTCCCCTCTGTTAATGACAGCAGAATCTGAGACACTTGCTAAGACGTTGATTGGCAACCGCTACTTGCTTCAGAAAGTTTTAGGGCAGGGAGGTTTTGGGCGAACTTACTTAGCATCTGACACGCATCGTTTTAACGAACTTTGTGTCTTGAAGGAGTTTTTGCCTAGCAGGATAGGAGAATACGAGGTTAACAAGTCTCGTGATTTATTTGAGAAAGAGGCAAAAATCTTACACCAGATCAACCATCCTCAGATTCCTAAATTTTTGGCTTCTTTTGAGGAGAACGGACGACTGTTTCTAGTGCAAGAATATGTCAATGGTAAAACCTATTCTACGCTGCTCAGAGAACGACAGCAGCAAGGTCAAGGATTTTCTGAGGCTGAGGTAACGAACTGGCTTAGGAACCTTTTGTCTGTCTTAGATTACATCCATGGGCACCATATCATCCACAGGGATATTTCTCCAGATAATGTCATGCTGCCACACGGTAAAGACCTACCCGTTCTAATTGATTTTGGTGTTGGCAAGCAGACAACGCCGCTTCACGCCTCTAGCATGGGCTCTAGCAGTTCGAGCAACTCAGGCCAAGGCTTATATCGGGAAAATGCTTCGTTTGTGGGCAAGATTGGCTACGCCCCTTGTGAACAAATTAGCCTGGGGCAGTGCTCCCCTAGCAGTGACCTTTATGCGTTGGGGGTAACTGCAATTGTCCTTCTGACTGGGAAAGAGCCAAATTTGTTGATGGATCAGTATTCTCTGGAGTGGCAATGGCGCGCCTTCGTCAGTGTTAGTGATCACTTGGCTCAGGTGCTGGACAAAATGTTGGCCACCAAACCGAAGAATCGCTATCGTTCAGCCAAAGATGTCCTTGCCGATCTTCAGCCACCTCTACCACCTAGTGTTACGGGGCTGAAGCCTTTAGTACCAAATTCAGAACCTGAGTTACAAGAGACAACGCTACTAGCACCCCCCTCAGCTGGGATTACCGTTGTAAGCCAATTACCAGTTACAGTAGCCTCAGAATCTAAGCAGCAAACCATGATTGACGCAACGTTTGTAGAACGTTGTCAGGAAGAACTGGCTCACTATGTTGGGCCTATCGCAAGTTTTCTTGTTAAGGACACACTGGCTCAAAATCCAGAAGTACCTCCTCAAAAGCTGATTGAAGCGCTAGCGGCACTTATTTCTAACCGTCAACAAGCCCTTGAGTTTCAGCAGCATGTACTCTCGTGGCTCTATTAATCTGCTGCCTCATCTCTTAAGTGATAGCGCTTGTGTAGCTGGACCCCGGGCTGGTAAGTGTTTTGACAAGAGTTGTCAAACTTAATGTTATGGGCACAAGGCCTGTGAATAAACTACTTATAGTGTCGTAGCTCATCTGCTCGAACGATAAATTTGTCTCAACCTTGTAGACGGATAAGGAGAGTTTAATGCAAAAGATGTTTATGGTTACCTTGCTTTTAGCTGGGATTGCAGGATGTAGTGGTGAAGATAAATCTCCTCAAGCCATTGCTCGTCTCGAGCCAACTAGGGGAAACACGGCCTCTGGTACTGTTACTTTTGAACAGGGCGATGGCCACCTCCTCATCAAGGCGGATATAGCAGGGCTTACCCCAGGACGTCATGGTTTTCATGTGCATGAGTTCGGTGACTGTAGTAGTGGAGATGGAAAGTCTGCCGGGAATCACTTTAATCCAGATAAGGCACCCCACGGCGGACCGTCCCAGGCCAAAAGACATGTCGGTGACCTGGGTAATGTTGAGGCTGACGCAACTGGCCGCGCCGTATTGACAATCCAAGATCCAGTGACCAGCCTTTCCGGCTCACATTCTATTATCAGTCGATCAGTTGTCGTGCATGCAAAGGCCGACGACCTCCGCAGCCAACCGGCGGGCAAGGCAGGTGACCGAGTTGCCTGTGGTGTGATTAGCCTTGCTGACAAATCTTGATCTTACGTCCTACCTGAGCTTGGTCATAACGCAATCAGCAGCTTGACCCCAGGACTAACATTAAAGTTGCAAAAGTTGCAGGGCAACTCTCAGATAAGTCAATGACTGATAGCTTTCATCAAGTCACTATTGTCAGTGCACAACCCTTTCTAGAACTGAATAATCAGGGGCGAGTTCTTCGGTTACAGCTTCAAAAAGATTGCCATCGATTAGGACGTGAGCAAAGGTGGTCAAATCTAGATATACCAGAAACAGGTTGGGAAGTTCTGTCCAGACGCCAGGCTGTTCTACATCAGGAAAGGGGAGACTATCGGATTTACGATGGGGATGGCCAAAATCCCAGCAGAAATGGGATTTTCATCAACCACACCCGCCTTAATGCTTCAAAGGGGTATCTTCTGAAAACTGGCGTTCAACTTGAGATTGGTCAAGACCCTCACAACCAAATTCTCTTAACGTACTTCAATCCGGCTGCTAGCGGCTTAGTGGTGCCGAGTAAACTTCGCCTGGTTTTAAAGGGTCTCAAAGATTGGCCCGTGGAACTGGGTCGCGTTTCAGATCCGCTACGTTATGCTTCGATGCAGTTGGACTCACCCACGGTCTCTCGCCTTCATGCCACAATTTACCCGGATGCTCAGGGTGGTCACATTCTTCAGGATCAAAGTACCAACGGTACTTTTGTGAATGGAAACCGTGTAGAGCGGCGGGTCCAGTTGAGTAATGAAGATACCATTCGGATTGGCCCGTTTACACTCCTTTACCGGAAGGAAGCACTAGAGTTATTTGACCGTGGCAATCAAATCCGCCTTGATGCCCACCGTCTATTCCGGAAGGTTAAAGATAAAGAGGCTGGGGAGAAAATTATTCTGAACGATATCTCGCTGGCCATTGAGCCGGGGCAGCTAGTTGCCTTGGTCGGGGGTAGCGGTGCTGGTAAATCTACTTTGATGAAAACTCTCTTAGGAATTGAGCCTACCACCTCCGGCACAGTGTTTTTGAATGGGGAAGACTTGCGGCAACATTTTAGTATCTATCGATCGCAAATTGGTTACGTTCCCCAGGATGACATTGTGCATCGGGAGCTCAGGGTTGAGGAGGTACTGAGTTATGCTTGCAAGCTCCGGCTGCCGCCGGACACGGATGTGAGCCAGGTTGTGAAGAGTACACTGGCACAAACTAAACTCAGCCATGTCAGAACCAGTTATGTGCGCGATCTGAGTGGCGGTCAACGTAAACGCGTCAGCATTGGAGTGGAACTACTAGCAGACCCCAAACTGTTCTTCCTTGATGAACCAACTTCTGGTCTCGATCCAGGGCTCGACAAAGAAATGATGAAGTTGTTGCGGGAACTGGCTGATCAGGGCCGGACTGTCGTTCTGGTGACCCACGCCACAGCCAATATTGAAGAGTGCGATCGCATTGCCTTCCTGGGTAGAGGTGGGAAGCTTTGTTACTTTGGCCCCCCCCAGGCAGCCATGAGTTTTTTCGAGATGCCCTCTGACTCAAAGTACTTTGCCGATATTTACATCAAGCTAGACCAAGGGCAAACTAAAGCAGAAAATCAGGCAACCGTTGATCACTGGGCCAGAAAGTTTCTTGACTCACCGGAATATCACTCCCACGTTGAAGCTGCTCTAAGCCCTGGTCAAACTAGCCAGTCAACCCTGAGGGGTTCTAAGCGGATCAGGAGCTCTGTCTTGAAGCAATTGCTCCTACTGGGCCAGCGTCACCTCCAGTTGATTGGCCGAGATCGCGTCAGCCTAGCCCTTGCTTTGCTGACCGGTCCTATTGGCATTGGCCTTATTACCTTGGCAGTGCAGGGCGAAGTACCTCTTGCTAAGTTGACCCCGCCCTCAATCACTCAAGCTCCCTTGGCGCTCCGGGTACTATTTGTTTTTAGTTGCGTTGCCCTATGGGTCGGCCTTTCAAGCTCAGTTCAGGAAATTGTTAAAGAATCAGCGATTTACGCAAGAGAGCGACTGATAAATTTAAGCTTACTGTCCTACTTAGGTGCTAAATTTCTGATCCGAGCTGCTCTAGCTGGTCTCCAAACCATTTTGATTGTAGTAGCAATATTGATCGGATTTAGCGCTCCACCGTCTGACTTAATATCTTGGCCTATTGGTTTGGGAATAACGACCTTTTTAACCCTTTTGGCCAGCGTTAGCTTGGGCTTAATGCTTTCAACTTTTGTCCAGAATGAGAATGAAGCGAACAACGCTCTGCCGGTGATCATGATACCCCAGATCATCTTTTCCGGGGTGTTATTTGAACTCAATGGATTGGCTAGTAAACTATCCTGGCTGATGCTGAGCCGATGGTCAGTGGGAGCCTATGGCGCACTGGCAAATGTAAACGCCATGGTTCCTAAACTGCAGCAAATTCCAGGAGGCAACCCTCCGCAGCCCTTTGATCCTACACCCGTCTACGATGCCACCTGGCAGAATCTCGGCCTTAACTGGGGTATTCTCTGCCTCCATACTGTGGTTTATCTTGCGGCTTCATTATGGCTACAGAAACGTAAGGATAGTTTCTAGCAAAGTTGAGGTTGCCCAATTTAGTCAAAGCTGTGGGAATAACATTGACACCTTGTAGTAAAGTTTGGTCAAGGGTGGTTTCTTGAACCGCTTTACTTAGTCGGCAAATCTACTTCTATTCTTTCTATACTCTTGACCTGAGCCTTTGCTTCATGCGTCCTCGTCAAAGCATCCTTGAGATTTTTTCAACTTTCCTGCAATTTGACGCGGATCGATTCAGTGGTTGGGCAACAGACTCCAAACTGCGACGCAGTATGCAACGTTGTCTGGATGAATCACTACCACTGGAAACTGACGAAAAGTTTTGGGTCCTTTACTGGTACAAAGTTTGGCAACCCCAGCCGGCTAGTCTGGCTAGAGACCATCTATCTGCCTACTTGCAAGAAGTTTGCTATTGGGCTGCCCGTAACACAGTCACCAGCTCATTAAGTTTGCAGTACACTTTGTCTGATTGTTTTCAGCTCGCGATCGCTCGGGTTGATAAAATTTTGAAGGGGTTTGACCCACTGCAAGGTTTCAGTCTCAAAAGATATGCCAGCGGCACGTTTAGTAGTTTAATCAAAGAGCTACTGCGACAGCGCCATGAGGTTGATATTTGTACCGATTGGGCGCTGTTGCGCAAACTTAGTCAGAAGCGGCTGATCGAGTCTTTACAAAATAAAGGCCTTAACTCAGAAACAATTGCTAGCTATGTTTTAGCCTGGAGCTGCTTCAAGACGATTTATGTCCCCGTGCAAGCTACTGGCACCAGTCGTCTCCCTAAGCCTGATTCCGCGACCTGGCAGGCAATTGCTGAACTTTACAATACAGAGCGTCAGAGCCAACTGATGCCTGGAGCAAAATGCAGCGCCGAAAGCCTTGAACAGTGGATCGCTACTTGCGCTAAAGCAGCCAGAGCCTATCTCTATCCCAGCGTCACCTCAATCAATATACCCAAGGCAGGGCAAACATCTGGCGAGTTACTAGATGATCTACCAGACAGCTTGCAGCAGTCCCTACTGACTGAAATTATTGCTCAAGAAGAAGCACAGAGCCGATATGCTCAGCAAACTCAGATTAATCAGGTTTTGGTAAAAGCTTTGGCTAAGCTTGATCCTGAAGCCCAAGCACTTATAGAGATGTACTATGGCCAGGGGATTAGCCAACAGCAGATTGCCGAACGGCTGCAGATAAAGCAGTACACTGTATCGCGCCGGCTCAGCAAAGCGAGAGAACTACTGCTGGGCACACTAGCTAAGTGGAGCCAAGAGACACTGCATATTGCCTGCACCTCAGACATACTGAAAAATATCAGCGCAGTGCTGGAGGGGTGGCTTCAAGACCACTACAGCCAACCTGACCTGCTGACTTTTATGGAGTAGCAATTATGACTTCTAACACTCCCCTGCCTGTGTTGGCTGCCCTAGCTCAACTGTGGCTTGAGATCTCACCGGCGGAGCAGTCACAAGCTTGGCAACAAAGCCAGCGCTACTCCACGTCAAGCAGCCGTTGGAATGCCTATCTCAATCAGATTTGCCTCAGTGCTGTTCTCCCTTGGATAGGAGAGGAGTGTGGTTCACAAGCTGCACCATGGCCGGCTCCGGCAGCCCTACCCAGTTTTTGGGAAGTGATCAGTGGTAGCGCGATCGCAGTGGATAGGACACGATTTGTGCTGATTCCAACGGAAACCATCGACTTAAGTGAGCTACGGGTGCCCCAGGAATGGGTAGATATTCCAGAATGGGCAGCAGATTATTACTTAGCAGTGCAAATCATTCCAGACGAAGGATTGGTCCGGGTTTGGGGTTACACTACTCATCAGCAGCTGAAGGCAAGCGGTAGTTACGATCCAGGCGATCGCACCTATTGCTTAGATGAGGACAACGTGATTCAAGACCTCAGCATTCTGTGGGTTGCACGCCAATTATGCCCAGAAGAGCCAACTCGTGGGGTACTTCCCTCCCTGCCGACTTTACCCCTAGCACAGGCAGAAAGCTTGCTACAGCGTTTAGGAAATCCCTCAGTGGTGACCCCTCGTCTTGCCGTGCCCTTTGAACTCTGGGCAGCATTGCTAGCCCACGGGGGCTGGAGACAACGCTTGTATGAACAACGCCAGGGACTGCTAGAGCAGTGGACCATTCTGCAGTGGCTTCGCGCTGGTGTCTCAGGTGTTGCTCAACAAATTGGTTGGAGCCGGGTAGATTTTCAACCAAGCTTGGTGGGGGCGAGAGGATCAGAACAGACATCAGCAACATCTGCCCTCTCTCGCCAACTGGTCATTGCAGGCCAGTCTTACGAGTTACGAGTTTTTCCGCAAGGCAATCCAAAAGAAAAGATTTGGCGTTTTGAGTTGCAGAGTTCTTCATTAGATGCTCCCATCCCTGGCGGGTTTAAATTAAGACTGCTCACCGAAGATCTGCAGGCCTTTGAAAATAATGAGGATGTTGCCACAACTCCTGTGGAACGACTCTACATCCTGGTCGCTCTCGAACCGGGCGATAGTTTAGTGTGGGAGACAGAACCAATTCCAGAAAACTACGACCGAGAAATCTTGCGCTTTTAACCTTCTAGGGAAAGCATGATAATGTTCCAAATTGATTAGACTTTATCCTAACTTTGGTTTGATAGTACTTTCAAAAGCTGTGGGTTTGCAAAAAAAGAGAGGGTGCCTGACTGCCGGCTAAAGCGGGAAGGCTTATATAAAGGCTAGTAGTTTCCAACCGAGATCCCTGTGAGGTTTAATATAAGGAGGCGCAATAATCACAGGGACTAGTCAGATGGCCACCCCCAAAGACA
>CADCWO010000203.1 GCA_902806435.1 uncultured Synechococcales cyanobacterium
GAGCAGGTTTTCCTTCACACTTAACCGGGGTATAATTTCTCTGCCTTGAGGGACATAGCCAATCCCCAGGCGAGCCCGTTGATCGGATGATTGGGTAATGATTGGTTTGCCCCCAAAGGCGATCGCACCACTGCGGGCGGTAATCAATCCCATGATCGTTTTGAGGAGTGTCGTCTTACCAACACCATTGCGGCCAATTAGACAGACCATTTCCCCTGCTGCTACGCTCAAGTCCACATCGCGCAGAATGTGGCTCTCACCGTAGTAGACGTTTAAGCCCGTCACCTGGAGCACAGTGGGAGCAGTGGTGGGATTAGTTTTAGAAAGTAGCGGATGTTCATGGCTCATCAGGACTGGCTCCCACTTCTAGTAACGCTGTTTGACCACCTGCCAAGCTAATTTCGCTCTCCTCAGATAGTTCACGTCCCAAATAAACTTCCACCACCTGTGGGTTACTTTGAACTTGCGCCATTGTGCCTTCGCACAGGCAGCGACCTTCATGGAGTACGGTCACCTGGCGGGCAATCTGGCGCACAAAGTCCATGTCATGCTCAATAACCAAAATGGAATACGTTTCAGCTAAGGAAAGAAGCAATTCTCCTGTCCTTTCCGTTTCCTCATCCGTCAGTCCAGCTACGGGTTCATCTACCAGCAGTAAATCCGGGGCTTGGGCCAGCAACATGCCAATCTCCAACCATTGCTTTTCGCCGTGAGATAGCAGCTCGGCTGGCATATCCGCTTTCAGGGTCAAGCCAATCGTTTCAATCAAACCAGTGACCGTACGCCGTTCCGCTGCCACAGCTTGCTTAAGTAGGGTGGAAAAAACATTTTTGTGCCGATTGTAGGAGATTTCCAGGTTCTGGCGAGGTGTGAGGTTGAGGTAGACCCGTGGCGTCTGGAACTTGCGACCAATTCCCAAACGGGCAATTTGATGTTCCGGTAGGGCTTTCTCACCGAATCGAGTTTTGGCGCGCAGAGTCCGCCCTTTAAACAACACTCTTCCTGCGGTCGGTTTAACTTTACCCGTAATCACATCCAGAAACGTTGTCTTTCCAGCCCCGTTGGGACCGATTACCACGCGCAGCTCTCCGACATCCATGCTGAAGTTCAAGTTATCCAAAGCCTTGAAGCCATCAAAGCTGACAGTCAGGTTCTCAATTTCTAAAATTTTGGCGTTCATGCTGCACATCCGGATCGGTTTCAAGACTAGGGTAGGTAGTGACGTACTGGCGTTTGCCCAGGATTGCCCAGAGGCGCGGTCCCGCTTGCGATCGCAAGGCACCGATCAAGCCATTCGGTAGGACCATGACCACCAGCAGGAATAACCCACCCAGGAAAAATAACCAGGATTGGGGGTATTGCTCACTCAAAAAACTTTTGCCAAAGTTGACCAAGATGGTTCCTAGCACTGCTCCCACCAAGCTGGCGCGACCGCCAACCGCTACCCAGATCACCATTTCAATCGAGAAGGCAATATCCATCGCTCTGGGGGAAATAATGCCGGTTTGAAGTGTGAATAGTGCGCCAGCGATTCCGGCCAGGCCAGCGGAAACGGCAAAGACGAGAACTTTAAAGCCCGTTGGATTGTAGCCAGAGGAGCGCATCCGCCCCTCATCGTCGCGGATCGCGATCAGTACGCTACCAAAGCGCCCACTGGTCAGCCAACGACAAAGAGCATAAGCCCCGGCCAGCAAGAAGACCGTGAGGCAATAAAACACAAACTGAGTCTGCGCTGCGCCAATGGGTGCCCCGAACAGCGTTTTGAAGTCCGTCAGGCCATTGGTACCATTAATGAGTTGTTGCTGGCCGTTGAACAAGTTGAAAAAGATGATCGTTGCCGCCTGAGTAAGAATCGCAAAGTAAACCCCCCGGATGCGGTTACGGAACACCAAGTAGCCCAGCACTGCCGCTAAGAGAGCGGGAATCAAAATGACTGCGGCAACAGAAAAATTAAAATCATAAAAAGGTTTCCAAAACCAGGGTAGTTCCGTCACCCCGTACAGAGACATAAATTCTGGCAATTGAATGCTGGCATCCGGGGGGATTTGCAACTTTAGGTGCATGGCAAAGGCATAACCGCCCAGGGCAAAGAAGATGCCATGCCCTAAGCTGAGCATTCCGGTGTAGCCCCAGATTAGGTCAATTCCCAGAGCAACGATCGCCAGAGCTAAAAATCGCCCCAGTAAATTCAAGCGGAATCCAGACAGCAAAACCGGCATCACTAGGATCAGGACTAAAGCGATCGCCAGAACTATCCCCAATTCCAGCAACACCCGTCGCCGTCTGCGGTCAGTTCTGCGAACGCTAATCGCTGCCTCTGTGGTCATAATTGCTCCCTAGGCATCAACCGCCCGTCCTTTCTGGGGGAAAATCCCTCCAGGTCGCACCTGCAAAAACGCAATAATCAGCACAAATACCATTACCTTCGCCATACTAGTGTTGGCAAAAAAAGTAAAGAAATCCGCCAGGGGCTTCACCGGTAGGAATAGCAGCGCCAGGGTACCAGAGCCAAGCAAATAGGTGGCAGTACCGATCGCCAAGGCCGCCAAGACACTGCCCCCCAGTTTGCCCACGCCCCCAACCACGACGACCATAAAGGTATCAACAATATAGTTCTGGCCGGTATTCGGCCCGACAGAGCCGAGTAAACTCAAAGCGCATCCGGCCACCCCTGCCAGCCCTGACCCCAGGGCGAACGTCAGGGCATCAACTTTTTGGGTAGGAATGCCCAGACAGGCGCTCATACTACGATTCTGGGTGACGGCCCGGATGCGCAGCCCCCAGGTGGAGCGCTGCAAAAACCAGTAAATTCCAGCAACACAAACTATTGTCAGGCCAATAATGAATAGCCGCACATAGGGTAGCTGCAATCCACCCAGCGCTAGCCCACCCCGTAGCCAGCTAGGAGCAGTAACATCCACATTCTGAGCCCCAAACCAGGGTTGGGTGACCGCCAGTTTGAAGGTTTCACCTAAAAAGGTGCCAATCGCGATGGCGATCGCCAGGCAAAGTGGCAGCAGCATCCCTAAAACCCGGTTACGGATGCGGAGTAAATGGGAACGGCGCGACAGAAACCACCAGGCAGTAAAAAATAGGCTGCAAAAGCAGGCAATCTCAATCACCAGTACCCAATTCACGCTGCGGACAAACTGCTGCAAGATCAAACTTACTCCCCAGGTTGCCAAGAGGGTTTCTAGCGGTCGTCCGTAGAGGTAGCGAATCACACCTCGCTCCAGCACTAGCCCTACCAAGGCCGCTACCACAAAAGCAAGCACTAACGCCGGGAAAATATAGAGATCAAACCAAGGCCCACCGAGTAGCTTGCAGACATTCTGCACCACAAAAGTGGTGTAGGCACCTAGCATGATCAATTCACCATGGGCTAGGTTGATCACATTCATCAACCCAAAAACGATCGCTAGCCCCAGCGCCGCCAGTAAGAGAACAGCGCCGATGCTAATCCCGTTAAATAGACCATCCAGCAGCCCTGCTATCACGCTTTTCCTCTCTGCTAGGAATTAATTGACTGGAGGTAAGGAGATGAGGGGAGGTTCACCCTATTTGCCCCATCACCCCAACGCCCAACCACTAAGCCGGCTTAAACTTGCCGCCTTTACTCGGATCAGACCAATCACAGGCAAAACCCTTTGTTTCTGCCACATATTGATTCCAGGGAATGGGAGCGACAGCTTTATCACTGGAGTAGACAATATCAAATAAGCCGTCATCTCTTACCTCACCAATCCGCACCACCTTTGCAAGGTGATGATTGTTTTCCAGGGTCACAGTACCTTCTGGAGCCTTAAAGGTCTGTCCTAGAGCAGCTACGCGCACTTTATCCAAATCATCCGCTGTTTTAGCTTTCTCCACCGCCTGCTTCCAGAGATAAACCTGGATGTAGGCTGCCTCCATTGGGTCGTTCGTCACCCGGTCTTCCCCATACTTTGCCTTGAAGGCTTCGACAAATTTTGTGTTCTCTGGCGTGTCCACGGTTTGGAAATAGTTCCAGGCTGCATAGTGGCCCTTCAGGTACTCTGGACCAATCGCTCGCACTTCTTCTTCCGCTACACTCACGGACATAGAAGGATACTTATCTGGTCCCAGCCCGGCTCCCTGCAACTGCTTGAAGAATGCAACGTTGCTGTCTCCGTTCAGAGTGTTATAGATGACGCCGCCATTCGGTAAGGCCGCTTTGATCTTGGTAATGATGGGCGTTACTTCCGTATTACCCAAGGGTAGGTAATCTTCTCCCACCGTTTTGCCCCCCTTAGCGGCCAGTTGCGCCTTGATGATTGTATTAGCGGTGCGGGGAAACACGTAGTCCGATCCAACCAAGAAGAAGTCTTTACCCTTATTTTTTAGCAGCCAATCCACGGACGGCTCAATCTGTTGGTTGGGAGCTGCTCCTGTGTAGAAGATGTTCTTGGAACACTCTTGCCCTTCATACTGCACTGGGTACCAGAGCATGTGGTTTTCTTGTTCGTAGACAGGCAGCACCGCCTTGCGGCTAGCAGAAGTCCAGCAGCCAAAGACCGTGACGACTTTATCCTGCTCAATCAATTTCTTCGATTTCTCAGCAAAGGTAGGCCAGTCGGAAGCGCCATCTTCAACGATCGCTTCGATCTGTTTACCGAGCACCCCACCTGCCTTGTTAATCTCTTCAATGGCCAGCTGCTCTGCGTCTACAACGCTCTTTTCACTGATCGCCATCGTACCGCTGAGCGAGTGTAAAATTCCCACCTTGATGGTGTTGCCGCTACCAGCCGCTTCTGGAGAGACAGAGGTGGTTGGACTGGTTGTGGTTCCACTGGGACTGCTATTGCAAGCTTTTAGAAGAATACTGGTACCGAAAGTTGCAGAGCCATACAGAATAAACCTCCGCCGATTAAGCCGTCTTGCCATACTGTACGCCTCACTATTGAATTTGTTGAAATAGTTACAAAAGTTGGTTGTAGCGACATTGATATTAAGGCGAGTATTTCGCGGGCAATTGTATTGATCTATACAAAACATCGCGTGGTAATCTAACGTAACAACCCAGGGCAAAAGCCCTGCGTGCCACTGCAACCCCGAACAAGGTTCGCTACCCTAAAAAGACACAGCATTTCGATACTGTTGAGGTGAATTCTCTGGAACTTGCTGGTTTGGATATTTCGGTTCTGGTCAAAACTTTTGTTGCCGTGTTTGTTTTAGCAGACGCCTTGGGCAACGCTCCTATCTTTCTAGTTCTGACTAAAGGTATGGAGCTGGAGCAGCGAAATCGGGTCGTTGACCGGGCCAGCTTGGTTGCAACTGGAGTGCTGCTACTCTTTGCTTTTGCCGGTAAAGCCCTTCTCAATTATTTAGAGATCAGCATCGGCTCGCTACGGGTTGCTGGAGGGTTGTTGCTGCTGCTAATTGCTTTACGCATGCTAGAGGGAGATGTAGATACACCAGTGGTGGAGCAGGAGCGCGATGTAGCCATTACTCCCCTAGCCTTACCGCTGTTAGCCGGACCGGGAACCCTGACAACCGTAATGCTATTGATGTCAGAATCGCCGACGGCTCATCTAAGCGTGGCTGTGGGAATTGTCGCAGCAATGATTGTCACCTGGTTTATCGTGCGTCAGTCTTCTCGAATTGACCACTGGATTGGTGCAGAAGGGGCCTTGATCATTACCCAACTTCTGGGTTTTCTGCTGGCAGCTCTGGCCGTAGAAATTGGCAGTGCCGGAATTCGCGAATTGTTCCTTAGCTCCTAGCTGGATAACTAATGGAGTTTGCTGATTACGAGTGATGTGTTTTGGTACGGGTAGCTAGATCGTTTCGATTTTATCCTGCCTTTTCAGCACAACTAGGGTTCAAATTGCCTAGCAACAAAGTATTCACTACGAACGCCGTTGCCGTCGTGACAAAAGGCGGGCAGCTAAGCCGCCACCAATAAATCCAAACAGGTGTCCTTCCCAAGATATGCCGATTTGAAAGGGTAAAACGCCCCAGATCAATCCACCGTAAAGTAAGCCAACAATTATCGAGAAAGCAATGGAGACTACCCTGCGTTCAAAGTAGCCACGGAACAGTAGAAACCCAAGATAACCAAAGATAATTCCACTTGCTCCAACGTGGATTGAATTTGATGCTCCAATTAGCCAAGTACCAAGTCCAGTGGTAAGCATCGCTATCGCAGTCACCACAAAAAAATCTTTAGTCTCTCGCAGCATCACCAACCAGCCAAGCGTCAGAAAGGGGATTGTGTTGGCGGCAACGTGAGCCAAGCCTCCATGGAGAAACGGGGCAAATAAGATGCCCCGCAACCCGATGAGTTGGCGAGGAATAATACCGTACCTGTCTAACGCCCGGCCAAGGAAGAACAGATCAATAAGCTCTAAACTCCAAATCAAAGCGATGAAGCTAGCAAGAATAATGGCTTGAGTTTTTATTTCCTGCGCGATCGCTCTTGTCTCACTGCGGCTCATGCATTCACCTTAACAACTACTTTGACTACTTTTTTGAGATGCTGGGGAACCGGTTCAGGCAGGCGTAACGCTCAACTAAAGCTGACCAGTATCTAAGCGGCCTGGAGACTTGCTCTATCTAAAGGCTGACATAGATGATCAACTATCTCTTATCAAAAGACGATGTAGGCTAAGGCGCTTCCATCTGAAATAGAAGTAGTTGTTCCAGCTTTGAGTACCAGAAAGAGGAGTTCAACACTATGCCCCTATTGTCCATTGATGAGCTAAAAGCTGTAGTAGAAAATCCCCAAAGCCCCTGTATTTCAATTTACATGCCCACGCAGAAGGCGGGACCAGATACTCGCCAAAACCGGATTCGCTTCAAAAACCTGATTCGTGAGGCTGAGGAACGCTTAGATGCTATGGGGGTTGATCAAAACGAGGCAGCAAAATTTCTCCAACAGGCACATGAACTCGATACCAATGAGTTTTGGGAACAGCAGGACCATGGGTTGACAATCTTTATCTCGCCAACCGTGTTCCGCTATTACCAACTTCCGGTGGCATTTCAAGAATTAGTAGTTGTCAGTAGCCAGTTTCACCTGAAGCCGCTACTGCACCTGATCAACAACGATGGGCGATTTTACCTTTTGGCGCTCAGCCAAAAGGATGTTAGGTTTTTTCAGGGAACACGCTCCAGTATCAACGAGGTGATGGTGGAGAATATGCCCAAGAGCCTAGATGAAGCGCTCCAAAAGGATGAGACTGCGCAAGAGGGGCAGTTCCGAATCGCAACATCAAGAGGCGGCACCTCCAATTCTTTTACCCAGCCAGGTTCGTTTCACGGCCAGGGTAGCCCGGATCGAGATAAACACCAAGAAGACATCCTACAATTTTTTAACCTGATTGATGCCGCATTGCATAAGAAACTGCGAGACCAAAAAGCGCCTTTAGTACTGGCAGGAGTTGAGTATCTCCATCCCATTTATCAATCAGCAAATACCTATTCCCATTTGGTCGAGGAAGGCATAACTGGCAACCCAGAAAACCTGAAGCCGGAAGAATTACACAACCAAGCTTGGCAAATTGTGGAACCGTTGTTTCAACAAGCCCAAAAAGAAGTGCAGGAGCATTACCGGGAACTGACTGGTACGGGAAAGACCTCTCACGATATTAAGGAAGTCATTTCAGCAGCTTATTTTCAACGGATTGACGCTTTATTTGTGCCAGTAGGACAGCAGCTTTGGGGAAAGTTCGATCCCGACACCCTAAGTGTGGACCTACACCCGGAACCAGAACCAGACGACGAAGACATGTTGGATTTTGCGGCAATTCACACACTTTTGAACGGAGGCACAGTTTACGCGGTTGAGCCTGAACAAGTGCCAGATGCAGCTCCGAGCGCAGCAATACTCCGCTTTTAGCCACTTCAGGCTGCCAATTAGTCAGTTCCTTTGGGACTGGCAGCGATTATCAAGCTGGCTAAAGTTAATATTGCTCGATAGCTAAGATATCCGTACTAGGCTAATGTCGCTCCTAAAGTCCAAAGTTGCCTCTACAGCGAGGCAACTTTGGACTTTAGTTTCAAGAGAATTTACTACATTACTGACTGGCACCTACGAGCTTGCTGCTACTCTCTCATTACGAGCATAAGAGTAGAGAAATAGAACAAAGAGAATCGCAAACACAAGGTCTATGACACCTGAAATCAGATAGAGCGGGTGAACATCGCCAAACAGAGTATGATAGGCCAGCACAGCGAAAACTGAGAATTGAGCGTAAATTCCCAATCTAACAATGTCGTGATTGCGGGAGATATCCTTGCTAACCCACCAATAGCCAATCCCAATAATAAAGACCAAGCCGAAAAATAGTTGTGAATACTCAGAATTAGCAAGAGGTTCAAGGGCTAATGACCTGCGGATCCAACCATCAGCAAGCAGTAGTACTGCTGCCTCTACCCAATTGATCACTGCCTTAACCTGAAATACAGACTTCCAGATCATCGAATTGTTCATAAGTTCCACTCATGGAAATTCTCCTAAACCTGGGCAGGAAAGGATGCCTACTCCTCTTCCGTCTTGTTTTCCGGTCGCTGGGTTGCAGCTTCGTTAGTCGGAGCCTCAGAAACTCTTAGCGCATCAGCGCTAAGCTCTAATTCAGCCTCTGGGTTTACTGACGTATCGGCAGCAGCATCAATCTGACTACTGGCATTTGTATTTGGTTTTGCAGAACTACCTTTATGGCTAGCATGACCACCGGGCATAAGTTTTTCCTCAAATTGCTTGTTGTGAATGCATTCCAGCTTAGACTTAGCCATTGCCAGAAATCCCCTATCCTCGGGCTTAGATCCAATTGAATCTGAGACAGCCCTAGGGTAGAAGAACCCAAAGAACCACACACTACCTATTTGGCACAATTGCAACATGAGGTTTCATGGTGACGGTCGTATACCTGCTAGGTTGTCCGTCCTAAGTTCCCGTCAGGTTGAAGCACTTGGTCTTCAGAGATATGGACAAACAGGTTTTGGTACTTCTGGCTTAGTTCTTGTATGGTCCAAGGACCATGTTTTTGGGCTACGGTGAGTTCCTTGGACAAGTCTTCCATTACTCAAGTTGTAAAATGACTGGACTGTGTATGGCTAAACGTTGTTTAGCCATATCACTTTTGCCTTAATCAACTGGGTACTACGGAAGTGGAAGCAGTCATCTGGTCTTGCAGTTGGCTCTTGGCAGCTTTGAAATCGCTA
>CADCWO010000204.1 GCA_902806435.1 uncultured Synechococcales cyanobacterium
CAGGTCAAAGTTTCCTGCCAAGAAGCGTCATCACCTCAATCAAGAGACTCAGCGACCGCAACTGCTTTTCGCGATTCTTGACTCCGCTTAAGCCTTATCCGAGAAGTATTGGCTGGAATGAGAGGGGGCAGCGTTTTCATGCTCTTAAGCCAGGGCAGCGTCAGGGCCGGGTGAACGTGATCGCTGCTTTGTGTAACCAACACTTGCTAGCTCCATTTACCGTCGAGGGCTCCTGCAACCGCAGCGTGTTTGAAACCTGGTTGGAGAGCTGCTTGATTCCGGTGCTGGACCCTGGGCAGGTGGTGGTGATGGATAATGCCACCTTCCACAAGGGAGGGCAGATTGAGCAGCTGATTCGAGAGGCAGGCTGTCAGGTGCTCTACTTACCCCCCTACTCCCCCGACCTCAACAAGATTGAGCGATGCTGGTCTTGGTTAAAGAGCCGCATCCGCAACCAACTGGCTCAGTTTGAGTCTCTGCGTGATGCAATAGAGCATGTATTATGCCTAGCGTCCTAACTTACTTGGCTATAGCTATATCAGCTGTATCGCCAGGTTGGACGCACCGAACTGCTGGCTGCAGTTGAGCTGGCCATTGAGCAACGCTGCTTTGGTGGGGAGTATCTGGTTGCCATTGCGGATGAGGTCCTAACAACCAGCAGGGGCAGGAGGTCCTAGCCATGCACCCTGAACCCGCAACCCTCAATGCCCTACTCAAGCGGTTGGGCCTCTCCAGCGTGCAGAAGATCCTTCCGGAAATGGTCGTCCTGGCTGAGCAACAGGGGTGGTCCTATGGCGTGTTTCTAGAAAGGCTACTGGCTGAAGCTGTGGCCCATCGCAGTGAGTCTCGGACGGCTCAGCTGATCTCCAAGGCCAAGTTCCCCTTTGCGGCCACGATTGAAACCTTTGACTTCACGTTCCGAAGTGATCTCAAGCGCCAGATGTTGGGCCGCTTTCTCGGACCAGAACTGGTGAGTGATAACCGCAGCTTGATTCTGCAGGGACCCCCAGGAACTGGCAAAACTCACTTGGCCATTAGTATTGCCTACAAAGCGATCCAGAACGGCTTTGGGGCTCGCTTTACCACTGCAGCGGCGTTACTCAATGAGCTGAGAGCGGCTCCCGACCTCCACAAGGCACTCCAGGGCTACCTGGCTCCCCATGTTCTGGTCATTGATGAGATGGGCTATCTCGGCTATGGACCCGATGCAGCCGACCTCCTCTTTCAAGTGGTCAATGGCCGCTATCAGAAAGGCAGACCCATCCTGTTCACCACCAATAAGGCGCTGCGGCAGTGGGGCCGGGTCCTCCACGATGAGGAGCTGGCTCGGGCCATCCTCGACCGAACTCTTCATTATGGAGAGCACCTCCACTTCTCTGGTCCCTCCTACCGGCTCAAGGGACGCAAGCTGGAGTGGGAGGACTCTGCAACCCCACTCAATAAATAACAGTATCCCCTTGACAGAACCGACAGTTCACAAGAGGGTGAAAGTGGCCAGAGTTTCCGGAATAGGGGCCGGCACAATTTCCGGAGTTCACACACGGCAAACTTGTCGGGAAATAAACGAGAATAGAGAGTAACGATAAGACAAAAAGATGCTAGATATTCAGCGAGCGCTAAAACAGGATCGGCTGTTGAGGGCATTGACCGGATTGAACCGCAAAGCCTTTGATGCGCTGCTGCCAATATTTAGTCAAGTCTATGAACAGACGTGCCGAACTCAACCGCGTCAACGCGCTATGGGAGGCGGACGCAAAGCACGCTTGCGTCACATGCAAGACAAGCAGTTCTTCATCCTGTTCTATTTCAAGTGTTATCCTACCTTTGATGTAGCAGGGCTGCTATTCGATATGCACCGCTCTCAAGCGCATGAATGGATGCACCGACTCCAACAAGTTTTAGAGGCGGCCTTAGGGCAGCAGAGGGTGCTGCCAGAACGGAAAATTGATAATGTTGAAGCATTTCTAGAGCGCTTCCCAGCGGTAAAGCGGGTCCTCATTGATGGGACAGAGCGTCCGATTCAACGCCCTCAAGACCCAGAACAACAGCAATTAAACTACTCTGGTAAAAAAAACGGCACACTCGCAAGCATCTAGCAGCGGTAGATGAAACCAAACGGGTGCTGGTGTTGAGCAAGGCTCGTGAGGGGAAGTTGCATGACAAAAAGGAAGGTGGCCGGAGGAGGATTCCCCCGGCATACTTCCGCCGCTTTCATGATGAAGATGACATTGCCGGCAGTGTCCCAGAGGTAATTCCGATTGAAGTAGACTTGGGCTTCCAGGGTTTACAACAGCAGTATGACAACATTCATCTGCCGCATAATATCAAGTCCGTCTAATCACCCACAGTTAAGTCATTACCTTGGGCCACCAGTGGTAGTAGGTTAGCCCTTGAATTAGTTCTGGTTGCTTCCTCAAAGCTCGACAGCGTTGGGCCGTGACCTCTTCCAAGGCATCTAAGCTGTCAAAGGCTTGGTTGGCAATCACTTCATTCGTCAACGGCCACAACCGTTCGGCAGGCTGTAACTCTGGGGACTGCGAGGGCATCAATAGCAAGTGCATTCCGGCTGGTACTTGCAGCCGCTTAGTGGTGTGGTAGGTTGCTTGATCAACGACAAGGGCAACCTGCTTGTGCTCCCCAAGCCCAAAGTGCTCAGTAAAGTCAGCCAGTAGCCGTGCAAAGACCTCCGTGTTGAGCAGCGGTACGATCCACCAATCGGTTTCACCTGAGTGAGGCTGGACAAAGCCAACCAACCACAGCCACTCGTAGCGCCAGTTGAGCGCAGCGATAGGTTGCTCCCCACGCGGTACCCAGACCATGCGGTTGACAGGATGTAAGCCGAGGCGATGCTCATCTTCGGCCCACACCTCAACTACTGCTTCTGGATGGCCCTGCTGCACTGCTGCTACGCTGTGCACCAGTTTTTTTTCCAGCGCTCCTGCTCAGCTGGGTCAGCCTCAACATGAGCCGGACGGGGGCGACGACGGCGCATCTCCATCTGACGCAGGTACTCCCACCCCCGTTGTGGGGCTACCGCTCGTCCTAGCAGCTCGCTCATCCAGATAGCGACTTTGGGACCTGTCCACAGCCCACCATCAGACGGTGGTGCTTGCAGTGATTGCCACAGTTGTGCTTGTTGCACATCATCCAGTAGCGGTTTTCGCCCTGGGTTATGGCGTCGCTTATCTCCCAGGGAGGCAGGGCCAAGCCGGTTGTAGCCCCAGACTAATTCGTAGATCCAATTGCGGCTGTAGCCGGTGATGGCTGCCACCTCCTCAGTGTGTTTACCTTGGGCCAACAGCCAGATGATCTGATAGTGGCTTCGTTGGGTTCCAGCTTGGGCTTGGCGATAGCGTTGTTCGAGTTCGTCTACGCTTAAGTGCTCAGCAAGGGTAATCCGTTTAGGCATAGCAAGAGATAGATACAGCACAACTATTTCTCATACTACGGTCATTCATAAGGATTGGATAAGCTCATCCCTTTAGTTTAATGGCTACCTCTTTGCTTCCTCTCCTGTCCCTGCGTAAGTCCTGAGGAGTGATAGAAGCAAACTCCATGTAATCTCATAAACAATGAGCACCAGTGCTAGTTCTCCTACCCTAGAAACAACTTGTATGCCGGGTTCTGGCTTTCGTCCCAATAACGATAGCCGAGCGTATCGAGGAAGGCCTGCCACTCCTCTATCTCATGAGGTGGAACCTGCATCCCAACTACAATTCGCCCGTAATCTGCTCCGTTATTGCGGTAGTGAAAAAGGCTGATATTCCAATCTGGGCTCATGAAACTAACGAACTTCATCAATGCACCAGGGCGTTCAGGAAACTCGAAGCGGTAGAGCAACTCATTGTGGGCAAGAGGAGATCGACCACCAACCATATGCCGCAGGTGCAATTTTGTCAGTTCGTCATCCGTCAAGTCAATAGTCTTAAAACCACAAGCGTCAAAGGTTTTGACCATTCTTGCCGCGTCAGCACGGTTCTGAATTTGCACCCCTACAAAAATATGGGCTTCTTTTTCATCGGCAATGCGATAGTTAAATTCGGTAAGATTACGTTTGCCAATACACTCACAAAACTTGCGAAGATTACCCCGCTCTTCAGGAATCGTAGCGGCAAATATGGCTTCGCGACGTTCCCCTAACTCTGCCCGTTCTGCCACAAACCGAAGCCGATCAAAGTTCATGTTGGCACCGCAGGCAATGGCAATTAAGGTTTGTCCGTGAAGCTGCTCTCGTTCCACGTAGGCTTTGGCACCCGCGATCGCTAAAGCACCCGCCGGTTCCAAAATTGAGCGTGTATCTTCAAACACGTCTTTAATTGCAGCACAGGTGTCATCTGTCCCGACCAGAATGATATCGTCCACATACTGCTGGCATAGACGGAAGGTTTCTTCACCCACTTCACGCACTGCAACTCCGTCAGCAAATAAGCCGACCTGAGACAAGCGGACCCGTCTTCCTGCTCTCAGTGATTGATACATAGCGTTAGCATCTACTGGCTCTACGCCAATGATTTTAATTGTAGGACGCAAGCGTTTCACATAGGCTGCAATCCCGGAGATCAGGCCGCCACCTCCAATCGCCACAAAAATTGCATAGATAGGTTGCTGGTGTTGACGCAGAATTTCCATCCCTATCGTTCCCTGCCCGGCAATCACATCCGGATCATCAAAGGGGTGAATAAAAGTGAGTCCTTTTTCCGCTTCTAGTTGACGTGAGTAGACATAGGCTTCGTCATACGTCTCTCCGTGTAATATTACTTCCCCTCCCCGAGCTTTAACAGCATTCACCTTGACCTCGGGTGTACTCACCGGCATGACAATAATGGCCTTTGCTCCTAAGTGATGGGCGCTGAGGGCGACTCCCTGAGCATGGTTTCCAGCAGACGCAGCAATCACGCCCTGTGCTAGTATATCTGGCGGTAGTTGCACCATTTTGTTGTAAGCACCCCGCACCTTGAAGGAGAAGACTGACTGAGTATCTTCGCGCTTGAGAAGGAGCTTATTATTAAGCCGTGTCGATAGATTCGGTGCAATCTCCAGCGGTGTTTCCTGTGCTACGTCATACACATGAGCAGTCAGGATTCGTTCTAGGTACTCAGGATGCATAGCTTCAAAAGGCCAGTAAATGCTAGAGGTGAAGAAATTTTACACTATCTCTAGCTAAGCGATCGCTAAGGCACTTTCCCGTAGCTCAGGGAATACTCCTCGTAGTAGCAAATTCATAGGCCTAGTTCCAGGGATCGAGAGGCATCAGTAGGACCATCACTATGACGGCTAAGGGGCTGTCAGGCGATGAGGCCATTGGCGGGCGCTGGTGCTATGGGGCCATTGGATAGCGCCAAGCCAAATCAGCCATTCCACCTCGCTGAGGAGTCAAGCTCTGCCACAGCAGAGCAATTGCAAGGGAGCACCTCATTCTCGTGACCAGAACCTGCGCTTAATTTTGCTCAATCTCGGTTAAGTTGACAATACCTGTAAAGTAAAGTGGGAAGTCTAGGGCATCAAAGGGCAGCCATGTACGTGCTAATTGGTGGAGCGGGTTTAGTGGGGCTGAGCTTGGCGCAAAAACTTGTGGAGCTAGGGCATAACGTTGCCATTATTGACATTAATCCTATTGCTTGTCGTTATGCCCGCGAACAAGTGGGCGTGATGGCGTTTGAAGGCAGCGCTGTCAGTACAGAAGTGTTGTTAGAAGCCGGGGTTCGCAAGGCTGACTCTATGGCTGCTGTACTTCGCAGCGATGCCTTGAACTTAGCAATGGTGACACTTGCTAAGCACTATGGTGTTTCCCACATTCTCTCTAGAATGCGCCACCGCGATTTTGCTGAACCGCTACGGATTGCTGGAGCCAACCATATCATTAGTACTGTTGATCTGGCAGTTTCAACGATGGTGAATGCCATTGAGTATCCGCAAGTGGAATCAATGATGCATTTTGAGCAGGGGCAGATTGAGGTGCTGAAACTTTCCATCCCGCAAAGCTGCTATGTTGTGGGTCGTAGCGTTGCTGAGATTGTCCAAGATTCCCAATTTCCAACTGGCTCTTTAATCATTGGCTATCAGCCCCATCCGCATGAGGACTTAACGATTCCTAACGGCGGTACGGTACTGGAACCTGGTTCAACTGTGTTGCTTGTTACAAAACCGGGGTCGTTACATCAAGTTGTTGATTTTATTGAAGGCTGTAGATAGTCTGGCAATTTGAATAGTATTAACCAATTGATGATCAGTTTTAGACTTAACAACTGTCTCTAATGAAGCTATATTTACATTTAGCGATCGCTGCTATTATTATTCTTTCGTCCTGCAGGCCATCCGAGATTCCACCGGAGTCACAATCTGGGCCGTCCCAACTAAGAGCGGTGACTGTGGATGAAACAAAGATAGCGGCGGGGCAAACCATCTATGTCCCTGTCTATTCTCACTTGTACTATAAGGATCAGCAGAGGATTCTCAATTTAGCAGCAACTCTCAGTATTCGTAACACGGATCTGGCCCAGCCTATGAGCATTACCTCTGTGCGCTATTACGACACGGCTGGTAAGTTGGTCAAAGAGTACTTACCGCGGCCTGTTCAACTTGGTGCCTTAGCTTCTACAGATGTTGTTATAGGTTTACGTGACACGACTGGAGGGTCAGGAGCAAACTTTATTGTGGAGTGGGTAGCCGAGAAAGAGATTTCTGAACCCGTGGTTGAGGCAGTCATGATTGGCACTGAGTCAACGCAAGGAATTTCTTTCCTTAGTCCTGGTAAGGTGATCAAAAGTCGAATTAATCACAAGCCCTCATCTTCTCAGCAGGGGTCTTAATAGCTATTATCTGGCGGCATTTCCAACTTACTGTATCGAGACAGTTTGTAATTTGCGCTAGATAACTTCAGCGCTATTCTCTCAATCGGCGTTGCTGAATAGCAGTATGTTTTTACTCAATCTTGAGCGAAATCATAGGCCTTCCAAACAGAAGTTCATACTCAGAATCAGCAACGCCCTCTCAATCATCGTCTAGTCTTAGTAGTTGCTCATCAATCGTTTGTAGCCGACTTTGTACAATCTCTTCCGAGAGAATTCGCTTACGCATTGCCTCATTGAGTGCTCCTTTTTCTGCCAACAATAAGCGGCGTCGGATAGCATCGAGTTTAGTATGATCTCCACCCTTGATCGCATCATCCGGACGGCGGTTATAGAGATCCCGCAGCGCTTTTTCTGCTCCTGCCACTCGCACCTGGTAAGCCGCCCGCATTTCTTCATAGACTGCTTTTGGTAATACCCCTGACTTCAACAAACTGTCTAATTCATCCTGTGCTGCTTTACCCGTCATTAGTTGGGCTTGTAGTTCTTCAACCTGCTGACGAGATGAGGAGGAGTGAGAGAGCTGCAGCCGTTTCACCATCCAGGGTAGACTCGCCGCCTGCCCGACAACAGATAATAAAACTGCACCAAATACTAAAGCGATGAGCTGCTCTCGCCCGACAAGGGTTGTCGGCAAGCTTAGCACCAGCGCCATAGAAAGAGAGCCTTTGATGTTGCCCAAAAACAAGACGTGCTGCCAGCGAAGTGGAATTGAACGATCAAACTGACGTAGCATCGCTAACAGCGGATAGACAGAGAGAACGCGCCCCAACTGGTAGGCAAGAATCGCTAGCAGCACAGCAGGCAGAGTGTTCCAAAGGGTTATCAGGTCAATTTCGATGCCGATGAGCAGAAAAATAAAGCTATTAACGCCAAAACCGGCAGACTCCCAAAAAGTAAGCAGTGTTAGCCTTGTAGAAGCAGATACACTGCTAGAAAGCCCAGCATTGCCGACGATTAACCCAGCAACAACCACAGCAACCACACCGGAGACGTGCAAAAGATGCCCAACTTGAAATGCTCCTAATGCCACTGCCACTGTTTGCAAGATACTACTGAGCGGATCGTTGGACCACCTAAATAAACCCGTACTCAAGTAACCTAAGGCTAGCCCCAACAGAGTACCGCCTGCGATCACTACGAAGAGTTCTTGAAATCCATCGAGAATGGTGAGCGAGCCAGTTTCGCTAACTTGCAAAATTAGGCTGAAGAGGACGAGCGCTATACCATCGTTGAATAAGCTTTCTCCCTCAACAATGGTAGAAAGGCGAGAAGGAACAGTCACCTCTTTAAACACCGCAATGACTGAAACAGTATCAGTGATTGCCAAAATGACTCCGGTCAACAGCGCTGGTATCCAAGCAAGTCCTAGGCCCAGCTTCAATAGCACCGCTGTCACGCTAGAGGAAATAACAACCCCTGGCCCTGCTAGGAGGGCAACTGGTTTAACAGTGCTCCGAAGGCGGCTGATATCAGTACTGATAGCTGCCTCAAACAGGAGAATTGGTAAAAATAGGTTCAAAATCAGGGATGAATCCAAGCCAATTCGCCGAGGCAAGAGTTCGGTGATAGCTAAACCTGCTAATACTAAACCTGCAACATAGGGAACTCCCAGCCAGCGCGAGAGCAGCGCTACGCCAGTCGCAACAAGCAAGAGAATAACTAGAAGGGTGACTAACTCAGCAACATTCACTTAGATTCTGAACAATTGTTTTGCCTCTTGGGACTTTAACAATATATCCCTAGAGAGTGCTCCTCTTTGGCATAGGCTGCTTCATCCAGGAAAGCACTATACCAAAAACACTGATTTAAGCTTCGTTGATCAGTGACCAGTGTTTACAGAAGTATCTAGTGCAAACAACGATTTGATCTTGCAACTAACGCTGAGCTATGTGTAGTATTAAGCTACTGTTCCAGTGTAGTGGAGTTTGTCAGGTCCTTCAGGGTCCTACTGAACAGAGTCTTTAAGGAGATCTGTCAATGGACTACCTACTCGCTAGTTGGCCTGTAGCTTTACTACCGCAAGAATTTTCAAGCCTTGGCCGACGCCTGGCTGACCCTAAAATTAGCTATATCCACGCTAAGGCAAAGGCAGCATTAGCCTTCTGCCCTGATCAACCTCTGGGAAAACCAACGAGAGGCTTAGCCACAGATTGCTGGGGCTCCCAGTGGGTTGATCCCCGAAAATCCGTCTTAGGCCTATTCGCTCAAGTGGCTGCCTTCCTCCGGACAATTGGACTGAAGTCGAACCTGAACAGCCTGCAGCCAGAAACTTCCCCAGCGCCAAACAAAGGGTTGGCAAGGGTGGGAGTAGAGCTGGGGGTGGCACAATGAAATTCAGTGTTAACCGCCAGCGCTCGCTGTGGTGGGCTCTCTCAGTTGTAGTGATTATCAGCGGCCTGGCTGGGATGCTGATATCTTGGCAGCAGTTTGGAGCTCCTCTGCGTCCGGGTTTAGATTTTATTGGGGGCACCCGGCTGCAATTTGAACTAGATTGCACTCAAGCTAATAGCTGTGCCCGCCCACTCGATGTTGCTGCTGTGCGTGATGTTTTAGCGCAGCGCGACTTAGCCAATAGCAGCATTCAAATCATTGGTAGTGAACAGCATGCCATCTCGATTCGCACTGTACCGCTAGATGTAGAGCAACGGAGTCAACTCCAATCGGCCTTGAGCGAAAAACTTGGGGCTTTTGACCCTACCAAGACGCAGATTGATACCGTTGGCCCAACGATAGGACGTCAGCTGTTAAATTCTGGGTTACTCGCTCTGCTTGTGTCCTTCGCCGGGATTATCGGTTACCTGAGCCTGCGCTTCCAGTTTGACTACGCCTTTTTTGCGATCGTCGCCCTGTTACATGATGTGCTAATTACCGTGGGCATTTTTGCCATTCTAGGGCTAGTGCAAGGAACGGAAGTTGACAGTTTGTTTATTGTCGCCTTGCTCACAATCGTTGGTTTCTCAGTTAACGACACCGTTGTGATCTACGACCGGATTCGAGAAAACTTGAAGCTGCATCCGGATCGCTCAATTAATGAAATTGTAGATAATGCCGTTAATCAAACGCTTGCGCGCTCGCTTAACACCACGCTGAGCGTCTTGCTGACGCTGCTGGCACTCTTTTTGTTTGGCGGCGAAACCCTCAAGAACTTTGCCTTAGCGTTAATTGTTGGCTTTACGGTAGGGGCTTACTCCGGCATTTTTATTTCTAGTACACTCCTAGCATGGTGGCGCACCTGGCACCAGCCTGGACATCGGGCTGGTTTATCAGCTTGAAGAGCGGGACGTATATTCCCAATTTAGATTTTAGAGAGAACAACCATGACAGCGCTCACCACAGAGAACCTGCTGGAGCATCAATGGCACCGTCTGCCTCCACGGGAAGCCACTCAGCATTTAGACAGCAACTTAGAAACAGGCCTCACTTCAACTGAAGTAGCAGAGCGCCAAGACCGGTTTGGTCCGAATCAACTAGTTGGCAAGAAGGGCAAAAGCGCCTGGATACGATTTGTGCAGCAATTCAATCAGCCTCTACTGTACATCTTGCTAGCGGCTGGTGTGGTTACGGCTTTATTACAGGAGTGGGTTGAATCTGGCGTAATTTTCGGCGTTACGCTACTGAACGCGATCATTGGCTTTCTACAGGAGGCAAAAGCTGAGAGCGCGATCGCTGCCTTGGCAGAGTCTGTGACCACCGAAGCAACTGTTGTTCGTAACGGTCAAAAGGTGAGCATTCCCTCCCCAGAGCTGGTGCCAGGGGATTTGGTGCTACTGACCTCTGGGGATAAAGTACCTGCTGATCTACGGCTAGTCAAAGCCCGCAACCTGCAAGTTAGTGAGTCAGCCTTGACTGGGGAATCCCTTCCAGTTGAGAAGTCTACCCAGCCGCTCGATTCAGAAACGCCCCTAGCAGAACGAACAAGCATGGCCTACGCTGGCAGCTTAGTCACAGCTGGACAGGGAAGTGGCCTTGTCGTTGCGATTGCTGGGGCCACCGAGACGGGCCGCATTTCGCAGCTAATGGAGCAGAGCACAAGTATTGAAACCCCCTTAACCCGCAAGATCCACAAATTCAGCAAAACATTGCTCTATATCATCCTGGGGCTGGCGGCAATGATGTTCGCGGTCAGAGTGGGACAGGGAGACTCCTGGGTAGCGGTGTTTAAGGCAGCGGTGGCCTTAGCAGTCGCTGCCATTCCGGAAGGTTTACCGGCTGTTGTGACGGTTACCTTAGCGATGGGCGTCTCTCGGATGGCCCGTCGTCATGCGATCATCCGCAAATTACCGGCAGTTGAAACTCTAGGCAGTACGACGGTTATTTGTTCAGATAAAACCGGTACGCTGACCGAAAACCAGATGACGGTTCAGGAGATCTACGCAGGGAATAGGCACTATTCAGTCAGCGGTGTGGGCTACGGCGCTGATGGTGAAATTCTACTCAATGGCCAGCTAGCTGATCTAAACCATAGTCCGGCACTACAAGAATGTCTACAGGCTGGACTTTTGTGCAATGATTCTCACTTACAAGAGCAGGATGGGCAGTGTGTGGTTATCGGCGACCCCACAGAAGGGGCATTGATTGTTGCTGCCCGCAAGGCCGGTTTAACCCAGCCAGTCCTGGAACAGGAAATGCCGAGGCTGGATACGATTCCCTTTGAATCCGAGTTTCAGTACATGGCAACTTTGCACAAAAGCCAGCCAGATAAACTGCTCTACATCAAAGGTTCGACGGAGGCCATCCTCAAGCGATGCGCTCAGAGGCTCGGCACAGAGAATCGCCTGGTACCTCTGGACCGCACTCAGGTAGAGCGAGAAGCAGATGCAATGGCAGAGCAGGGCTTACGGGTATTAGCCTTTGCCAAAAAATCCGTTGCGCCTAGCCAACGTGACCTGGATCATCCTGATCTTGAGCAAGGTTTGGTTTTCCTTGGGCTGCAGGGGATGATCGATCCGCCGCGCCCAGAAGCGATCAAGGCTGTGCATGCCTGTCAATCAGCAGGTATTCAAGTGAAGATGATCACTGGCGATCATGCCTTAACGGCAGGGGCGATCGCGCGGATGATGGAATTGAACCAAAAGTCTGAAGTGCTAGCCTTCACTGGTCAGGAACTAGGCCGGATGAACAGCCAGGAACTTGCTCAAGCTGCTTCAGCCGGGGTGGTGTTTGCTCGCGTGGCACCGGAACAGAAACTGCGCCTGGTTGAAGCTCTACAATCTAAAGGGGAGATTGTGGCAATGACCGGGGATGGGGTCAATGATGCACCGGCGCTTAAGCAAGCAGACCTAGGCATCGCCATGGGGATAACTGGCACCGAAGTCGCAAAGGAAGCAGCCGACATGATCCTTACCGATGACAACTTTGCTTCCATAGAAACTGCGGTGCAGGAGGGACGTACTGTCTACCAGAATCTCCTAAAAGCGATCGCCTTCATTCTGCCCGTCAACGGCGGGGAATCTCTGGCGATTTTAGTGGGTGTGCTGATGGGAACTGCCCTGCCTATCCTACCGTTGCAAATTCTCTGGGTGAACATGGTGAGTTCCGTTGCTCTGACTGTGCCCCTCGCCTTCGAGCCCAGCTCTAAGACCGTGATGCGCTTGTCCCCACGCAACCCTCATGAGCGACTACTTTCGGGTAGCTTGCTCAGGCGCATTCTAGCAATCTCTATCTTTAATTTGCTCGTGATCTTTGGCCTATTTGAGTGGATACAGCAAACTACCGGGAACACGAGTTTAGCCCGCACAATGGCAGTTAATGCTTTGGTTGCAGCGGAAACCTTTTACCTGTTGAGCATCAGCCATTTTGTACCTGCACTGTTGGCTAACCGGCGTGGTAAGGCTAAGCCGATTGGCTACGCACCAGTGATCGGGACTATCTGTGTCGTGATTCTCCAAGTGGTCTTCACGCAGTGGAGCTTAATGAATCAGTTGTTTGATACGGTACCACTGACTTTTGTTCAAGCCGCAATTTGCATTGGTGCAGGCCTACCTATTGTTATTGTGGCGCTCCTGTTAAAGCGCTTAGCCCCACTGAAGTGATTGAGCTCAAGATGCTACCCTATCTAGAAAACTCTCCACTAAATCGGCACAGTCACTGGTACAAAGGAACTTTATCAACGGTTTAGTAGTTGATTAATTACTGAGGCCCTTTAGCAAAGAGGTAATTCCCAGCTGGAGTAGGAGTATTCAGAATTCAAGCCGTAGAGAATGCACTATTTGCAACGAATTAAGATGCGCCTTTGAAGCGAGAGTTACCTAGCCAGGGCTAGGGCTACTTGACCAGAGATTGATAGTAAGCTTTAGTTTTGGAGTAAACCTATGAGCTTTAGAAAGATTCTGGTTGGCATTGATCAATCGGCCCTGGCATCTATAGTGTTAGAGCAGGCTCTAGAGTTTGCTCTAAAAGATGGAGCTAAGCTCTTGGCATTTCACTGTATCAATTCTGGCACCTTGAGTGAGCTTCCCCCTCACATCTATTTTGAGGTCGAAACTGAGAAAGCGCAGGAATGGTTGCGGCCCTACTGCCAGAAGGCAAATGACCAAGGTATTCCTGTAGAATGCGTTGTTGAGGTGGGACAACCAGGACCCTCAGTTTGTGATCTAGCTGAAAGATGGGGTGCAGATTTAATTATTTTAGGCCGTAGAAACCAAACCGGTCTAACCAGATTGTTACTGGGAAGTGTCAGCAATCACGTTGTGCATCATGCTCCTTGCTCGGTTTTGGTCCTTCATGGCTAAGTCATGCCTGACCTCAGAATGCTTGGTTATGGAGAGGTAGCATTGTGCTAAATGATATTCGGGAGCGTTTTAACTATCTGAAGCAAAGAAAAATTGCTGCGCAGGATCTTGACCAAATACAAGCTGGGCTGCTGGAAGAATCAACCTTAGATGTTAACTACATTGTCTTAGTTCTAGGCTCCTGTGCGATCGCTACCTTGGGACTGATCTCTAACAGTACGGCTGTTATTATTGGTGCGATGATCATTGCCCCCCTGATGTTACCGATTCGCGGGATAGCATTTGGGGCCTTAGAAGGCAACGTGTTCCTCTTCCGTAAAGGTTTTATTGCGATCGTTGTCGGGACACTTCTCGCTATTTTTTTAGCTTGTATTTTGGGTGCCTTGATCGAGCTCCCTGAATATGGCAGTGAAGTTGTCTCTCGCTCCGAGCCAACCTTGCTAGACCTGGGAATTGCGGTGGCGGCTGGGGGAATCAGTGGCTTCGCCAAGGTTCAACCCAAAGTTTCTGCGACTCTGGCCGGAACTGCGATCGCGGTTGCCCTGATGCCGCCCCTCTGCGTGATTGGTTTAGGCCTGTCTCAAGCAGATTGGTCACTCAGCTTGGGGGCAACCATACTTTACTTAACTAACCTTCTCGGGATTACGCTCTCCTGCATGCTGATCTTTCTGCTACTAACTAGAGCAGTAAATAGTGAACACTTCTAAGCGGCGGCGTAGGCAACATGTTTCTCGTGAAAGTAACGTTGTACAACCCTGGGTTGGCGTTGTGTGCTACGCAGATAGCTGCGGATATTTTCAATCATCTGGGATTGGGTTTTGGGGCGTTGTCGCCCAACAGCATTCGCTTTGACATCGTGATTGAGTAGCTCGTCGGGGTTGAGCTCAGGGCTGTAGGAAGGCAAGAAAAATAGGCGGATGCGCTCAGCATGCTGCTCAACCCAGTGCCTAACTGCCCGTGAGCGATGCACCGGATGGCCGTCAACAATGAGAAACACCTTCTGGTCACACTGACGAATCAAGCGACGCAAAAAATCCAGCATGAGTGCAGCATTGAATCGTTGTGTGAATACTTTGAAGTACAACTTGCCACGATTGGTAATCGTTGAAATCAGATTGCACCTAAAGCGCTGACCCGTTCCTGGTACAACAGGTGTTTTTCCAGTTCGTCCGTAAGATCGTCCTGCTTGATAATCAGAACGCACTCCCATCTCATCGCCCCAATGAATCTCTGCTTTCTGGCGACGAGCTTCCTGGCAAATTTGCGGGTACTCGGCTTGCAACCATTGCTGCACTGCTTTTACATCTTGCTCATAGGCACGACGCAGTGGCTTTTGGGGTGTAAAACCCCATTTCCTCAGATAACGTCCTACCGTCCACACTGATACCGATAACTCGAAACGTTCCGCCAGAAATTGTTGTACCGCTTCGCGTGTCCATAAGTAGAAGGGTAATCCTAAAGCATCTGGACAATGTAGCTCCATCAGCCGCACTGCCGTTGCCGCTTGGTGGGGTAGTAGCCGCGAGCTTGAGCGCGGTCCCCGCTTTTTTGCTTTTAATGCCTTTGTTCCTTCAGCTGCTGTAGCTTTGGCCCACTGATGGATTGCGGTACGCGACACCCTAAACACACGAGATGCCTCTGATTTACTCATGCCATGTTCAATGGCATTGACTACTCGATATCTCAGTGCCTCTTGAGCAGATGCTGACAGGTGGCGAGCATCTTTGAGTTTCATGGCATACTTCCAACGTGGCTACACCTATTATGTTAACCAATCTATGCTCTGGTTAGTAGCAGGCTACATTCCCCTAGAGCGCGCCCGTAAAGCTCTGAGCTGGACAATGGCGATGATAGGTGTACTCCTAATTCCCCTAAGCGTCAGTTTTGTTGAACTGACCAGGCAAGCTAGGCTTGAAGCAAGCCTGAAGCGAGCGTTGCTGAACAGAACGATTACCTTTCAACGAGTGGTACTAATTACAAGTAATGTGAACTGGTTGGCCAATCCCCCGCAAGTCCGTCTCAATGTTCGTACCAGGGACTCTATAACACCAAAACAGGTGCGGCTTTTAGAAGAATTTGTCGAGCAAGAAATGGGCCAATCTTTTACATTGATTCTGGAAGTGAGTCAAGTTGAAGAGGTTAGGCGAGAAAATCTGGATCAGTTGCCTGTTGACTCAATACCTTAAAGCTTTTTTTGGCGTGGGCACTACAGTTTTTGCCGGAAGTTGTAACTACAGGGCATGGCCATCAAAAATACCAGGGAAGGAGAAGCTGCCCCTAGCCTACGTCCTAATCCCTTGAAGACTGCTATACATGAGAGCTCGTTTCAATCAAAGCTCCAGCGCCTGCAGAACTCTGTAGTATCGTTCTGCGATATCCTTCTGGTCATTGTCCTCCGTCACCCCTTCATGGCTGCCCCGCTCAATCATCTGGGCATGACGCAGCAATACTGCCTGGTCCTTCTGGCGATGCGTGTGTTCCGCGATCGCGGCGATTGCTTCCAAGAGGCGAAGGATTACTGCCACATCTGTACTTCCGTACTGGCGAATCTGGTTGAAGGCAGCATCAGCAAGTCCGGCAAACGTCACTGGTTCCACAATCACGCGCAGGTTGTGGTCGTCATCGTAGCGGTAGGGGGAGGGAAACTCTTTTTCCGCTAGGTGAGACAGGCCAACACTTAGCTGGTCAATGCAGCGGATGGCAGTGAACGGATCATTGATACCAGGAGAAATGGCCCGACAGGCAATCTCAACCAACTGGTTAATCGGAAACTCAACATCCTGCTGCTCAGTGCGTTCCCGGCCCAGAATAAAGGCATCGTTAATCTGTTGGGTGAGCTTTTTTGTGACCTGTTCCCCAGGCCAGATCAGCACCAGCTCACAGCCTTGGACGATAAACTTGCCGGGGTGATGGTTGAGACGCAGCAAGAGGTTTTTTGACTTGGCGATCTTCATCAACCGCTTGTTATCTACTTCCTGGAGATAGCCACTATCTGAGGCTTTAATTGAATGAGCCTGAGCATCAAAGTCGGCTGGAATTTCTCCCACCTGCCGTTCTGGCTCCGACCTACCATATCCAAGCTCTTCCGGAAACAGCCGATTGATGGCACCGTGGAGATCGCTACTAGCTTTCTCGATCACATGCGATGCTTGAATTATGGTTGCTGCATGATTAATAAAGTAGATCAGCACCCCAATACTGATGATCGCCAGCAGGATGCCAACTGTAACTGAGATCTGCGGTACAAACACGTTGTATTCATCTCCATGCACAGTTCTCAGCACCAGCAAACAGTAGAGGAAGGTGGCAATGAACGTTCCTAGCACAAGCTGGTTACCTGTGTCCTGCATAAAGTTTCGCAGCAGTCGTGGCCCGAACTGGGAGGAAGCCAGCTGTAGTGCCACGATGGTGATCGAGAAGGTAGTACCAGCAACGGTAATCATCGAACCAGCAACGGCTGAAAGCAGTGCCCGTGCCCCGTCTGGTCCACCTGTGTAGATCCAGCCCAAGGATTCTATTGGCCCGGATTTGCCTGAACGGTCAAGCGCCAGCATTGCCCAGGAAAGCGCGATCGCACCGATTGCCATCAGCGTCGGGACAAACCAGTAGCTGGAGTGAAGCGAATACCAAAGCTTACTCAGTTTGATCTTATTCATCCGCGCTCATTTACATCTTGATGATGTTCACGATCATTACCATCGTTTTGCGCCCGCGTTTGGGCTAGCCTTCTGAGTGAACCGCGGATGCTGCGGGGCTTTGGTACCTGATTATTCCCAGCCGGCCAGCCCTCCCGTTGGCGGGCACGATCGCCATCGGTCTCCTCGGTTTGGTCGTGGAACAAGATCTGCCGTGTTGGGTAGGGTAGATCAATGCCGTTCTCCACGTACAGCTTTTGCTTGATCGCAGTAATCACCTTGTCCTGGGCATCGAGGGCATCCACACGATAGGGTGGTTTGATCCACCAACGAGCGCGAATGTTGACGGTACTTTCAGCAAGTTCTACCACCAGCACGTCAGGAGCCGGATCTTTCAAGACCCCCTCCACGCTCCTGATCGCTTCTAGCATCAATTGCTTTGCCCAGTCGATGTCGTCACCGTAGCCGATGCCGACGTCGTATTCTAAGCGACGGCTCTCAAAGGCAGTGTTGACGGTCACTGAATTGGTGAACAGCTCAGAGTTAGGAATTACGATCCGGCGGCCATCGTAAGTCCTAATGGTTGTGGCGCGGGTTTGGATGTTTTCGATGGTGCCCTCAAAGCCCTTGAAGACAATTTGGTCGTCAAGCTGGAACGGCTCAGTCAAAAGAATCAAAATGCCGGCCAGAAAGTTCTGGAGAATATCGCGGAAGGCAAAGCCGATCGCCACCCCACTGATCCCTAGCAGTTGCACTAGGTCTCCCGCCTTAAACGAGGGAATAACAATAGATAAGGCGACAAATAAGCCAATTAAAATAACAATGCCTTGAGACAGCCGTCCCAGGACCAAGCCCAGGTTGCGAGCCTGCCGATGCCGTCGCGTCAGGCGTTTGACCAAGGACTTAATTCCTCTAGCAATAAACCAAAAGATGGCAAAGACAATGAAGGCCAGTACCAGGTTGGGCAGTAGGGCGATCGCGCCGTTGATCATCCCCTGGATCTTTGTCCAGGCTGTGGATACCTCTAGTTCCATAACTTCTCCCTGTCAAGCAAGCTCGTTCAATAGTACTGGAATGGAAGGTGAAAAACTTGAGTCCTCAGCTAATGGTTGTTGTATGTGAGGTTTGCGTCAATTTAGTTGGAGGTTGTCCGAGCAGCACCTGATTACTGACGCGGGGGTGGATCGAGAACACTGACATCAATCAGGGGTGTGACGTTGCCCTGCTGCTGCAAGCGAGTCTGAATTGCCCGGGTAACGCGGCTACGGATCTCCTCAGAAGACAGGGTCGCACCTATCGGACGTTGTACATAGACACTGCCGAGTAGTGTGTTTTGACCTTTGATATCTGTGGCGGTGAAGCGAACGTTGGCCTCTACCAGTTCTCCTAGACCGCTGCCATTCATTACCTTTTGGATCTCAGCAGCGGCACGCTGGGAGCGGCTGGAGCGCTGCAGATCCGGGGAGGTGGAAAACTGCCAAGTCAGCAAGCCAGCAAGCGCTACCACCGTGGCTGCACTGGCAGACAGAGACACCCAACGCTTGCCCCGGTTATAGCGGGCTCCCTGAGCAGACAGGCCATAGGTGCGGAACAGCAGAGAGGCTGATAAATTGATCCCTACCAGTTGCAGTAAAAGCACAAAGACGCCGTTCATCGCCATATCCCACCGCCCCATTGCGCTTGCCATGCCCACCAGTCCGGCAGGGGGTGCCAGCGAAGCCGCAACCAGCATCCCGACAGAGGCCCCGGATACGAGGCTACTTCGTTCTGATTGGACTAGATTCAGCGCCCCGGCGGCACCCGCAACCAGTGGCAGCAGCACTGCCACAGCTGACACTGTACTCGTTTGGTTCATCAGGCTTGTCGTAACTTCCTGCCCCAGAATCAGACTCAGTGCCCCAGCTACGACAATCGTTACTGCCAGCGCTGCAAAATACCGTAAGAGGCTGCGCTGTAGTAAGTGCCGGTCCCCGCGTGCCGTAGCGATCGCCACGTTCATAGCCGGACCTGCAAACGGCGCAATCAGCATCGCCGCCACTAGCAGATAGCTGGTATTGGTGAATAAGCCAATCCAGACCACAAAGCCCGCTGCCGCCGCATATCCTAGAAAGCCTTTCCAGGAGCCAACGCTCTGCAAACCTGAGAGAAATACTTCAATCGGGCTGCGGTGCTCGACATCCTTAACCTGCTGCGCTGCCTCTGAGGCGGGTGGCTTCAGCGCCATCACCCCCTGGGGTGTGAGCGTGATGTGTAAGCCTGGCAGTGATTCCAATTCCTCTAGCAATCCCTCAACTTTCTGGTTGGGAATATCAACGATGACCACATCTATGGGTCCTTCGCTGCCGGTTGCTTCTAACTGGGCGAGGTTTGCTCCGCCACAAGCTTTGGCGATATCAAGCACTTTTTGCCCACACCCGCGGGACACTTGCACAAGTAGTTGGCGCATATCATCTCTCGTAATAGGGCTAGCTTTGGCTTGGAGTTACAGTTACCCAGTTAAAACTGCAGGCCCAATAGATTCCAGTAGAGCAGAAACGGAATAAAAGCGATCGCTGCTAGGGTCACCAAGGAGTAATGCAGGCGACTAAACAGAGACCAGTGCTTGTTTTTCCAGGCCAGTAGGGTGAAAATCGGCAGAGCGATCGTCAGGCCAACTGCTAATGGCGGTAGGTAAAAGAAGGGAACTACCAGGGCTGGTACACCATAAATCAGCTTCCAGGCCCCGATCAGCCACAGCAACAGTGGCACACCAATCAAGAAAACTAGGTAGAACGCACTGGTTAGACCTGCTACCATCCAGGCCATTCGCAGGGGATGAACGGAGCGCCAATGCTGCCTGCGCAACCGGCGAATTAAATAGCTCCCTGGCCAGACTATCACTGCTGAGAGAAAAAGCACCGTATAAAATCCCAGCAGCCCCAACTGAAAACCAGCGGTTTTGTACCAGGGTATTTTCTCAAAGCTACCGATCACTGGATTAACCAGGTTAAACGCATAAGCAATCGGGCCCCGGCTGTCCTCACCAAAAGCTACATAACCACTATGATTGGGTTGTTGGAACAACAACGGCTCTAGGGGCACCAACCGTCTTTTGATCTGGCTTTTGAGCCAAAAAAGGCCAGGGCTATGAACTGTTAATCTGCCGCGATCGCTAGCCTTGACATGGTAATGTCCAAATGGTGCCGTCAGCTTGATGAAAGTGTCGCGGGGATAGTCAAGGTCACGATAAGTGCCCGTGAAACGATCAGCTTGATCTGCAAAAGCCGTAGATGTCTGAGGCATAGGGCTTTCTACTACAGGATAATAGTGGTCAAAAAACTGGCCAATGATTTTTCCTTGAAGCCCGTTGAGGCTGTTGGTGGCAGTGAATAGCCCTACATTCTGCTCAGGTAGTAGGGTCAGAGAACTGGAATACCCCAACGAGTTACCCAAGTGCCCGATCGCTCTAATGTTGTTTTGCAATCGTTCATGAAAACCGTAGGCCGTACCAGGTAACTTGGGATGCTGGGTGAAGTGTGTCTGGTGCATCAGCTGCGCCGTATCTTCCTCCAAAATGCGGGAGTTTTCATAGCGGCCGTGCTGCAAGTGGGCAATCATGAAGTGAGCCATATCCGTGGCAGTTGCACTTAGGGCTGCAGCCGGGGCAATGTTGAAGTACAAAAACGGAACTGGCTTAAAGCTGCCACTGTGATACCGATAACCCTGAGCCAAATCATCTTTTAGCAGTGGGGGTAGTGGCTGGAGAAAGCTGCTGCGGCTCATATCCAGCGGTTGTAAGATGTTTTTGTCAATGTATTGTTCAAAGGGGGTGCCTGAGATCGCCTGCACCAGGTAGCCGGCCAGGGTAACCCCCATATTGGAGTAGGCGTAGAGTGTGCCCGGTGGCTGCACGATCGCAGGCATCCGTTTGGGGATAAACTCTGCCAGGGGCAACATCTTGGGGGCAGTCGGGGCGGCGATTCCTAGTAGTCGTTGGCTGGTCCCATCGGTCTGGGTCATTAAATGGGTAGCCGTGATCGGTTCGGGGTAATTGTTCTCAATCTGGAAGTCCTTGAGGTACTGGTTGACATCCTGGTCCAGATCAAGCAGCCCTCGCTCATACAACTGCATCACTCCTGTGTCCGTAAACAATTTGGAAAGGGAAGCAACACGAAACAGCGTTGTATCTGGGGCAACAGGTGTCTGCTTGTCGACATTGGCGTGGCCATAACCCTTAGTGAACAGAATTTTCCCATCCTTTACCAAAGCAACCACTGCACCAGGGACATGCTCTTTGTTCATCTCCTGAGCATAGAATTGATCAAAGAAAGCTGCCGCTTCCTGTGGATCGGTTGGTCCTTGCCGAGTGGAGCGCGGTGGCACACCTGGTTTCAATTCTGTAGGTTCTTGCTGCCGAGGATTTAGAAGGGGAAACTGGCCTTGCGGTGATCTCCCTTGAGCCAGACAGGGTAACCCAAATAATGAGAAACACAGGATAGCTAAGATTGTCCAACAAAATAGTTTCATCGCAGGACTAGGCTTACTTTTTCAATTAACTTCTGTTGTAGGTTTCGCAACCCTTCACTGTTTTCTCTAGCTACGTTAAAGGTTTGCAAGGCTAAGCCTCCAACTATTAGGGCAGCAAAGAGGGCCAAGAGCGCTACACAAACACGTACAACAAGGTTGCTGGGGCGTGGGTTTTTCATACTGAGACCTCACTAAGTCAGAATCAGAATTGTTGCATAGACACCTGCACCGATGGCAAAGGCCCAAAAGCGGCTTTCGCGCTCCTCTGGTAATTCTTCCTTAAGCACGTTGAGGACAATGCCTCCGGCCAGAAACGCAAACAGAACGGCAATTGTAGCTTCTGGAATTTCCGTGCCCAGCCCAATCACCCACCCGGCCATAACCGCTGCCGCCAGTATCCAACGCCCAAGCTGGTGATAGGCACCTTTATGGTGTTCGCGCAATCCATAGTCGTTGACCACGAAATGTAAGCCCAAGGCAAAGCAAAAGAAGAAAAGATTCCACAGGCCCGGTTCCGCTCGGTGGAGCAGCAGGTAGCCAATCAGCGCATTGTAAACAGCAAAAGAGGCGATATGTAGCCAGAAAACCCCAGCACTGGTAGCATCTGCTTTACCTTCTTTGCGGCTACGCTGGCGCGATGACTTGGCAACCCGTTCCAATCCATAGAATACCGTGAGGCCCAGCAGCGCTACCAGGTAAACGTGATGTTCTAAGTAGGCGATTCCTAGGCCACCTGCACGCTCAATCGACTCCTGATGCTCACTGAGGTCGGGGAGGATGTGGACAAAAACGTAGGCAACCGATACCCCTCCGGCGATAGAAAGCCAGCGGCTGCGAGGGACATCGTTGAGAAATCTCAGCTTGCCAGCAAAGATATGTACCAGCGCTAAACCAATAGCAAACAGTAGCGACAAAGGCGAGGTATCCGGGCGAGAGATCGGCGCTTGTGCGATCGCAAACATCGCTTTACTCAAGATCATGGGGCACTTACTGGGCAAGGAACACAATGTAAGTCAACAAGTTTGCCTCAGCTTGACATAGAGCCGACACTTATATTTCTGTGGTAACAGAGGGAGTTTAGCCTTAGGGAGATTAGCTAGCACGTTGCAGGGTGAACAGTGTGATCTCAGGGGGACAATTGATCCGTAGCGGTAGGATACTGAAGCCAATTCCCCGGTTCACGTAGAGGTGGTTACCTGGTTGGCCGTATCCCTCAATCCAGCCATCAGCATGAACTTTATCCTCCCTAATAAATGTCAGCCAAGACCAGTCTGGGGTGAAGGGGATGCGAATTTGCCCGCCATGCGTATGCCCTGCTACCGCCACTGGGGCGCTACTGGGCGGTAGAGCCTCAAAGGAATTGGGATTATGCATCATCACAAATCTAGGTACCCCTGATGGCAGCTGGGCCAGCGCGACTTTTGGTTTATCCTGGTTGGGCCAGTGGGCACCAATACCGACTAGGTAAAGCGGTGCTCCCTCCATTCCGGCTGTGGCCGGATTAGGGTCTTTGGGGGGAGTCAGGGCGATCGCTTCATTTTGGAATACTTCTACACCCACGGCCTCCAGGGACTTTTGAACTTTGGCGGCTAACTGTTCGTTGGGGGGAGCCTGCTTAGAATTCATCCCATAGTCATGGTTACCCAGCACTGCGTAGGTGGTAATGCCCGCTTGAGACAGCGGACGAACGAGATCAATCGCTTGATTGATCTCTGGGCTGGGGTCTGCACCGGGCTTGTAAATGAAGTCACCAATCACCAGTACAAGGGCAGGGCGCTCCTCAACCAGTCGCTCCACAATCCGGTTGATAGTTGCAGTGTTATCCAGCCACATCCCCACTTGCCAATCAGCGATGACAGCAATGCGTTGCCCTTGCCAAGCTGCAGGAAGATTGGGAATTTGGGCGACTTCCTCTTCTGTATCAATGGTGTATGGCTCGATCAAACCCCATACCAAGAGCAGGCCCACTATGCCTAAAAAAACAAATAGTATAGATTTGATTTGCTTCATTTCAAGAAATTCAAATTCTGTAATGTTAAACAAGCAGCTCAAATCTCTACTGCTCTATCAAGCTGACGGCTAATCTTGTTGGTCTTAGTGGTCAATCGAGCTGCCAACCCATGCGGGAGGGGTGATAGCGACAAATAGCCCTAAGAACCCAAAGCGGAACTCTCAAAAATTACTCAGGCAAGTGCCACAGTCAGGCTGGAGGCGATTTCCACTGATCAAGCACATCCTTGATCAAAACCTCTTTTAACCAAATTTGAGCAACCACGATCAACGGCAAAGCGAGGAATATCCCCAGCAGGCCAAAGAGGGCTCCAAAAGCGGTCAAGATAACCAGGGTGAGTGCTGGGAGCAAAGACACTTGCTTTTCCATAATCAAGGGCGTGACAAAGTTACCTTCTACCTGCTGAATTAGGAAGTACAGAGCTAGCACCGCAACCGCTTTCCAAGGGGCATCGAGGAGAGCAAGGGCTATGGGTGGGATGGCGCTCAAGAGTGCTCCCAGGTAAGGAACCAGGGCCAACAACCCGGCTAGAAGCGCATTGACCATGGGCAGTGGCACTTGCAGGATCCACAGACCCAGACCGCTCATGACGCTAATAAAGGTCATGCTCAGCAGCACGCCAGTTAGCCAACCAATGAGACCAACCTCACACTCTCGGAGAATGTGCTCAGCCCGCTGGCGATAGAAGGCAGGAAATAGCTGTACAAATGCTTGTCGATAGGGGAGGGGATTTGCCAGCAGCATGATGGTTAAAACAATAACCAGCAGCGTATTCAGAAGAACTGTAAAAGAATGATAGAAAAAGGCGTAAAAATGGCTAAGCAACCATAGAGCAAGCGGTTGCAATCGCCGAACCAAACCTCGAATATTGTTGAAATTCTCTAGCAGTTGCTGAGGAATCAAACTTTGTACACGGTTGAGCCAGACCTCTAGCTGTTCTAGTCCTTGAGGAATCAGTGTGATTAACTGTTGAGTTTCCTCAATGATCGGTGGCACAATTATCATCCCTAAGAAGCCTAGAAGTGCCAGGAAAACTCCTACTACCAACACAACGGCAAAATCCCGCCTGACGCCTGAAAGCTGGAGCCGTCCTACGATCTTGTTTAAGGCCGTAGCCAAGATCACGGCTAAAAACGCTAGAAAGAGGACTTGCCGGATTTGCCATAATATATAGACGGAGGCGACAAGGGCAAGTAAGCCAATCCACTTTCCTAGAGTCATAGCCCTGGTCCTTAAACCGCTATTCAAACAAGATAATCGAACAGCGTTATATCCTTTTATTTTGCAGCATCTGGGATGGCAGAGGGGTAGACAGCCTCAGTGACCAACACAGGCTTGTTTTCGTACTCCACTTCCAACTCAGGGCTGAGGTCAAGATCAAAGTCCCGCTCGACTTCAGAAACGACAAACGGACGTAGAACACCTGTCACCGCAACTGTTTTGCCATCCTCAACCTTTGCTTTTGGCTGCTGCGTCAGCACCAGCAAATCGGTAGCCCCAAGTAGCTCGTCCTCATCCAGCTTAAACGCCGTTGGACCAACTACCTCTGCGACTTCACCCGTTACAGCCAGTCGTTTGCCGTAGTACTGGCTAGGGTTCTTGGTGATTTCCCCCGGTTCAGGAGCTAGGGCAATAGACTGGGCAATGATCGCTGGTTTATTTTCGTACTCAACATACAAGTTGGGGTCTAAGTCCAACCCATAGTCTCTTTCAACATCCGCCAGCACAAACTTGGCTACTTTACCCGTTACCTGAACTGCGGGTTCCTCACCTTCAGGAAGGACAAACGGCTGACCGGTGGAGTTGACAACCAGAATTTCGTCATCGTTGAAAAAGTCATCATCCTTGATGGTAAAGGTAGAGGCAGCAATTTTTTTCACAGGCTCACTTCTGACCGTCACTGTCTCACCAATCAGCTCGTTTGTCTCTTCCGCCACCTTTTCTGTGGTGACGTTACTTGCACCGGTAGGGCCACCGGCATTGGGGTCACTATTACAAGTGGGCAGCACTAGCGCCAACAAGGCCAGGGCAATTGCTCCTCCTCGGATGTTCCATGCTCGCTTGCCAATGCTATCTGTGTGAGTATGTTTGCACTCTTTAAGCTGGCTGTCATTATGTCTGTTTACCATTGGAAATCTCCTAAGACTTGATTTGTCCATGTCAAATAAAGAAATAGCCGACTGGCAGCCGGCTATAGCGGGATGTGAGGAGTACATTGATATGTACACTTTCAATTTGCAATAGCAACATGACGCTCGTTTGTCTTTGCTATGAAGCTTCTATGAAGATTTAGCACTGCGCACTGGAGCAGCTACCCGCTTTCGTTACTCTAAGAAGCACATTAAGCCAAGGGAAGGGAGAACTGGAAAGTACTACCCCGGTTGAGTTTGCTTTCTACCTTGATCTGCCCACCTTGCAGCTCAACTAGACGCCGCGTGATTGCCAAACCAATTCCAGTGCCGCTCGGATGCTGAAACCGAGATTGCTCGGCTCGCCAGAAGCGCTCAAAGATGTATGGTAAATCTTCCGGCGCGATTCCCTGACCTGTATCTACCACCACAATCCACAGCTGCTGAGGCTCAGGCCAAACACGAAGCATAATCGCTCCTTGATCGGTGTAGCGGATGGCATTGCCGAGCAGGTTGACCAGAATTTGTTCTACCCGATCAGGATCAGCCAGGACCAAGGGCAACACAGGAGGACATTCTAAACGCAAAACTGGGCCCCCTTCTAACAACTGCTCGGACAGGCGTTTTACAAGTACTTCTAACAAAGGCCGCAAATTTGTTGGCCGCAGCTTAATCGACAGCGAGCCTGCCTCTGCTTTCGATAGTTCTTGCAGGTCATTCACCAAACGCTCTAGGCGAGTGGTTACTCTAGTGAGCCGCTGATAGATCTCGGGTGAGGGCTCGATTGTTCCATCCGCTAGCTGTTCTAAATAGCCTCGCACAATTGTCAGTGGTGTCCGCAGCTCGTGAGTGACGTCACTGATCAGTTCCCGCCGGCGCTTTTCTACCTCTTTGAGGCTAGTAGCCATCTGATTAAAACTCATAGCCAGTTGGTTCAGCTCCGGGGTCAAGTTCGTTGGCATCTGCTCATCAAAATGACCAGCAGCAAACTTCTGGGTAATCCGCTCCATCTGAAGCAGTGGTTTGACAATTCGCTGAGAGATCCAGTAGCTTAATCCGCCTGCTGCTGCTCCACTGACGATTAATGACCAAATCGTTCCTTGGTCGGAGCCAACGATAAACCCCCTCACCAGCGGAGCACGGGCATAGCGTAGTCTGTACCCAATGCCTTCTAGTTGTTCCAGGTAAAGGGTAAAAAATCGCGGGGAAGAAATTTTAGTAACTGTAACGTAACTGCCTATGCCTACAATAAACACCAGCAAGTAAGAAAGCAGTAGCCGAGTTTGCAGATTAGCTTTCTTGATCACTTAAGCTCCATTTACTTGGCTAGGACTACTGGACAGGGGGATCTTCAAACTTGTAGCCAATACCAATCATTGTCTTAATAAACCTGGGATTGGTAGGCTGAGGCTCAATTTTCTTACGGAGCCGAGCGACATGAGTATCCACTACTCGCTCATCTCCAAAAAAGTCACTACCCCAGAGTTTGTCTATCAGTTGTTCGCGGCTCCACACCCGGCCTGGGTAGCTGATGAAAGTAGACAAGAGATCAAATTCTAGTGTAGTTATATCTAGAATCTCCGATTGATTAGGCTCCCAGTGTCGGTAAGCAGTGCGCTGATCAAGATCGACTGTAAAATGCTGGGTATTGTAGGTATGAGTTATACCAATCTGGCGGAGGCTGCGCCGCAATAGCGCTCGTACCCTGGCAACTAGCTCTCTGGGACTGAAGGGCTTTACCAGGTAGTCATCTGCGCCGGTAGACAGGCCGATGATCCGGTCAAGCTCTTCGCCCTTAGCTGTCAACATGAGAATGTAGGGGTCTTTGGGGCTGGGCATCTGCCGTATTCGGGCACACAGTTCTAGCCCATCCAGGCCTGGTAACCGCAAGTCCAAAACAATTAGATCGGGGGGCTGGGTTTGAAAAACGTGGAGAGCAGTTAAGCCATCGTGACATGCCCGGCAAGAAAAACCTTCTTGTTCTAAAGAAAGCTGGATCAACTGCGCAATTTCAATTTCATCTTCAACAATCAAGATCTCCATGTCAGGACTTGTGAGCAAAGTTTGAACTCGCTATTTCAATAAGCATACAACTAGCTTATTTGGTTAGGAAGCGCCGATACCAGGCAGCGAGCAACATATAGAGAGCATATGCAATAAAACCAAACGCAATGAGTCCTAACCAGAGGGAGCCTAAAGGCCGTTGTTCCAAGATTTCAAGAATACCCACTAAGCCTCCCGCTGGATCTGAATTTAATAGAAGTGCAGCTCTAACGAGAAAAATACCGATGAGGACAAAGGCAACACCTCTGGCAGTCATTCCCAGCTTGCCGATGCGTATTGCCCAATCCTCTAGCTTGCTCGGCATTATAGCTGACTTAAACTCACTAATAGAGGCAGCAGTATAGGCTCCATACAAATAAGAAATACCAACACCAATTACCACGATGCCCGCCAAGCAGACGAACAAGACTCCTAAAGGCTGGTACTCCAAGAGTTCAGCAGTTAAGTCTTCAATGGTGTCGCTATCTTCTGTTGAACCAGTGGCAATTTCGATTGCAGTGTAAGCAACCCCTGCATAGCTCACGCCACTGATAATATAGGCTACACGTTGCAAGACATGCTTTAGATTTAGCTTCCCGGTCTGTTCCGGGTCGATTGTTGCTTGAATAAATCGCCACAGGACATATCCAGCTAAGCCAACAGCGAGAATACACAGTAAAAACTTGCCCAGCGGTTGGGCCTTGATTTTGACAAGTGCCTGATAAGTTCCTGCTACCCTTCCCTGAGTTCCAGCCGCTGCCCGTGCCGCTATAAGGCCAATGACAAGATAGAGAGTCCCCTTTGCAGCAAAGCCAAGTCGAACCCATCGATGGATCCAGGGATGCGCTGCAACCTGTTTTATAAATCGTTGAATCTTAATCAACAGGAACTTGCTTCGACATAGATATTTAAGAACATTGGCAAGGATTCAACTTAATCCAGCATCCAACTTAAACTTTAGGTAGTGCCCAGGATGTAATGATGGGAAGGTAAAGTTTCATGCTGATTTTATCCTCTCATGCCTGTTTGCCCAAGCTGTGTGTCTTGCCAA
>CADCWO010000205.1 GCA_902806435.1 uncultured Synechococcales cyanobacterium
TCTATGACTTCCTTTAATATAGAACCTATTTGGGATCTATGCTGGTGAGCTAAGATGAGCAATAAATGCCCTACTCCAGCAGTTTAACCGACAAAGAGTGGGAACTCATTGAAGCCTTGTTGCCCCAGAAGAAGAAAGTTAAGCATCAGCTTTCTTTGATTAGAGATAGAGCTGATGAAGATATTATCGATTACTACGGCGTTGAAAATTTGATAACCATCCGTGGAAAGGCTGGCTTTGGATTTGCAGAAGATCCCTTTGTTTTCCACAAAGGAAACATTCCCACTCACAACAATCGGCTGCTTCTAGTGCTTAAGTTTGTTCGAAATGACTATAGCGCAAATAATTTTCTCAATAAAAATAGAAGTATGCTATAAGGTTTTGATTAGAATTCTATATTCACCTGTCAGATTAAATCACTACTGATTACCTCAGCAGCGTCAATATAATTCAGTTGTAGACACCGGAGAAAACCAAGACACTATCAAACTTAGAACCCATTCATCTCTACATAGCATTCCGAACAACATCTGGATTTTAGGCTTTGTCAGCCTGCTGACGGATATTAGTTCTAAGCTAACTTACTCGCTGCTATCGCTATTTGTGGTCTTAGTATTGCAGACTAGCTTCATCATTGTTGGTTTAATTGTAAGGTGTGGCTGAGGAAACCGCTTCAGCCTTTAAAGGGTTTTTCTAGGCCCCTCGTGATTTATTGATCAATGGCAGGACTTAGCAGTATTGGGATATGGCCTAGCCGCCCTGGTCAAACCGCTGTTCGCGCTCTTAACAAGTTCAAGCTGGTTGTTAGCTACTCGTTTCAGCGATCGTGTAAAGGCAATTCGTGCAGCCCCCTCGATGCGCTTGTTGTTTCTTCCACACTTCTCACTGCCCGGGCATCCTGTTTGCTGTTTATGGTTTACGCCTAGGTATGACTCAGGGCGTATTATTACTGGTAGCCGAGAAGGTTCCAGCAGGCCTGCAGGGAAGTGCCTTCAGGTTTCTCAACTTGGCAGTGGGTGTTTCCCTTTTACCAGCTAGCCTGTTGAGTGGGGCATTATGGGAAAAGTTTTGCTCAGCAGCAACCTTAGCTTACGGATAGTCTCTTAGCACTTGTAACAACGGTAGTACTACTGTTTTTCTTACGCTTAGGAACTGGCCAGCAACCTTTTTTGTCTGAGAAACTAAACACTGGTTCCACTACCACCCAAGCTTATGCAGACGTCGTGGGACTTGATTTCAGTCCTTTTCTAGTGCGGCATGTGGGGCATAAGTTGAGGTGCTATGGGTTACGATTCGTCAAATGGTCAACCAAAAAACACTCACTTGGACTGACGGTGCCGTACTAACGTCTGCCTTGATTGTTCTTACCCTAGGGCTGGGCCAGTACGGTCTGTACGAACCCCACGAAGGACATTTTGCAGGGGTGGCGCGAGAAATGGTGCTGCGCGCTGACTGGGCCACACCGACATTGAATGGTGCCCCTTACCTGAACAAACCGCCCTTGCTCTACTGGTTAGGTGCTGCCAGTATCCACCTCTTTGGTTTTACAGAATTTGCGGCGCGATTTCCTTTAACCTTAGCTGGCTGGCTGGGTATTGTTGTTGCATGGAAATGGGCTCGTGAGCTTTGGGGGAGTATCGCCGGACAGGTAGTGGCCTTGATGCTCAGCGTGACTATTGGCTGGTTCATCTTCACCCATCAACTTCTGATTGACTCCCTGCTGGCTAGCTTGCTGCTGGCAATGCTCTACTGCCTTTGGCGATTCAGTTGGGAGCCGCAATCCCTGCGATATTGCTTGGCGCTCTACGGGCTACTTGGTCTTTGCCTGCTGGCAAAAGGGCCTTTAGCACTGATATTCTTTATCTCTGGCTGTGGCGCGATTGCCCTGTCTCGCCGTAGTGTTAAATTCTTTGGTCAACTTAAGCCAGTCACAGGTGGAGGGATTGTCCTGGCTGTGAGCTTGCCCTGGTTTGTAGCAGTGGAACGAGCAAATCCCGGCTTTCTCCAGTACTTACTGATTAATGAACATCTCAAGCGATTGGCAGATACTCGGTGGCCACCTGATTACGAAGTGTCCACTATCAGCCCTTGGGGTTATCTGCTAATTACTGCCCTTTGGGGTCTACCCTGGATTTTTCTGTTGCCGCAAGTGCTCAGGTTCAGCTGGCAAGAATGGTACAAGGGACACTCGCTTACAGCCTCCATAAGGTCTCGCCGCCATAGTGAGGGGATATTGTTGCTGGTGATTGCGAGCGCCATCCCTGTGTTACTGTTCCTGCCTATTTCTTCCCGGCTGGTCTACTATTCCGTCCCCGCGATCGCTCCCTATATTATTCTATGTAGCGGCTGGTGGTGCCGTTGCCAGGATTCCCACCACAACTCAGGTCGAAAGGCAGTAGGGACCATCTTCGGCTTACTAGGCATTGGATTGTGCAGCAGTGCCTTATGGTTACCCAGCATGATGCTCAAGCGATTACCGGAATTAGCCAATACATCCGGTATCAGTATCGTAATGGTTTCTCTCCTCTTAACCTTAGGGCTAGGGCTGCTAATTGGCGGCGTGTTATTACTCAAAAAGCAGTCAAACCTGGCGCTGTTCAGCTTGTTTATTGGACTTGCTGCTGCCTGGGTGATCATGGCTCATGGTTTTGTGGCTATCCAAGACTTCCGTTCTGCAAAGACATTAATTGAAACCGCTAACACTCGCCTGGGACAAGAAACCTTGTGGACGTTCGAAGGATCGCGAGAACTAGGTGCCGCTGGTGCCATGAGCTATTACCTGGATCGTTCCGGTCAGCATCAGCTGTCAGAATCTCAGCACTCGCTACCACCAGGATGGACCCGTGGCAAGGAAGGCACCGCTTATCGCACTGTGTTGGTGCTGGCAGATGGGGGACCCAACCGTATTCCGCCCCAATTTCCTGGACCAAGGCCAGACTACTTGATCACCCGGAACCAGCTCCAGGCTTACTGGGAGACTCCCCGACCTGTGGTGTTTGTCACTGATTTTCTCCGCCAGCCGAATCAGCCCCAAGATCCCCCTACTCTCAATTTACCTAAACCCGCTGGCCAACCTCTCTTAAAAATTGGGCCCAGGAGGCTTTATGGCAACTCTGCGGCTATGAAGATTTGGCTACAACAGAAGTAACAGGATTATTCCCTGCAATCGATAGCCACCTAGAAACGGCTTTGATAGTAGTGTGTCAATCACACACGGGAAGGGAGCAGCGATCAGGAAGCTTAACAGAGGGGTAGGTTTGGCAACTGTACCAGCTATTCATAGACATAAGCCGTGCTCGTAAATCTTTTGTTCAGGAGTTTGTGTCATGCTCAGTCCCTCCAAACGCTAGCTCTCTAAACACTCAGAAGTTTCAGCGTTTGCAGTCTCTACCCAGGAGCTTTGCAGGAACCAGTTTCACTAACTACGACCATCACCGGGGTGGCCAGCAAGCTATTTGACTATGCCTGATGGACGAGCCGCCAGCGATCAGCTATTCAATCTTCCCTAAAGAGGATGGGTGTGCCGCAAAATTTTGTTTATGATTGAATTAAGTTTACGAAACGTTACAAAAGATTGTGACTGCCCACCAACTATCTCCTTCCACCCCTTTAGACAAGCTGACTTGGGACTGGAAGGGCTACAAAATTCAATACTCTGTACTGGGAACTGGCCGCCCACTAATTTTGATTCACGGCTTTGGGGCCTCAATTGGACACTGGCGCAAGAATATACCTGTTCTTGCCGCCGCAGGGTATCGCGTGTTTGCTATAGATTTATTGGGGTTTGGTGGTTCTGAAAAACCAGAATTAGACTATAGCTTGGAATTGTGGCAGGAACTGCTCAAGGACTTCTGGACGAGCCATGTTCAAGAACCAGCAGTGTTTGTTGGCAATTCCATTGGTGCCTTGCTCAGCTTAATGCTAGTAGCTAATCATCCAGACATTGCTGTTGGTGGAGTATTGCTAAATTGTGCTGGGGGGCTCAACCACCGTCCCAGCGAACTGAATTTACCGCTACGAACAGTGATGGCAACCTTTACCAGACTGGTTAGCTCTAAAACACTGGGAGCATTCTTGTTTAACCGGATCCGCCAAAAGCCCCGTTTACGCAAAACCTTACGACAGGTTTACTGTGACCCGGCAGCCGTCACTGATGAATTGGTCGATTTAATTTATGAACCCTCTTGCGATCGCGGGGCGCAGCAGGTCTTTGCTTCCATTCTTGTTGCTCCTCCTGGACCAGCTCCAGCGGAGTTACTACCGAAAGTCAAGCGTCCCCTACTAGTACTTTGGGGTGAAAACGATCCCTGGACTCCTGTAGCCGGGGGACAAATCTTTCAGAACTATGGTGGAGACCATAAGCCACCAATTCAATTTACTTCTATCCCCAATACCGGCCATTGCCCCCACGATGAGCGACCAGAGGTCGTTAATTCTCTAATTTTGGACTGGTTAACTAAAAGTTTCAGCAAGTAAGGATAAAGAAAATGGCAGTTGGAGATTTACGCCAAAACGACATGATGGGCCATCTGCTTGATGCTCTGGATGCAGGCCAGGATATTGGTCATTATGGTAGGCTTGTGTTTGCAATGGTTGCCCGTCACTTCTTAAGTGAGGATGAGTTAATCAGCTATTTGCAGAAGGATAAAGATTTTAATGCAGAGGAGGCCCGGCGGCTCTACCAGCAGGTACAAGGTAAAGACTATAACCCTCCTCGACGTGAAAAGATCTTAGAGTACCAGCAGAAACAGGAGTTTCCTATCTGCCCTCACCCTGACGACCCAGATGCCTGCAATGTTTATAAGGATTTGCAGTTTCCGGAGCACGTATATGAGCATATCTCTGACTACTACGATCAGAAGCCCCATAGCTAAACACAGCAACTAAGTTGCTGTCCAGATGTTTCCCACATTTTTACCCAGTGCTGTCACATCTCTGCAAACAGAGTACGCGATCGCCTTAGCCCAGTGGATTGTACGCCGAGAAATTTTAACGCCCTTAAGCCAACATAAGATCGCTACTGCCTACGTCCAGCAGGGTAAAGGTAGTAGACCAATCTTGTTATTGCATGGTTTCGATAGTTCCCTGTTAGAGTACCGCAGTCTTATACCTTTTCTAGCAGCAGCGAATGAAACCTGGGCAGTAGATCTACTGGGATTTGGGTTCACTGAAAGACTGCCAGGGTTACCCTATAGTCCAGCTGCGATTAAAATCCATCTGTATAGCTTTTGGCAAACTCTGATTGCACGCCCGATGATCGTTGTTGGTGCTTCCATGGGTGGGGCAACAGCGATCGATTTTGCTCTGACCTATCCCCAAGCTGTTCACAAGCTTATTCTAATTAACAGTGTTGGTTATACAGGCAGCTTCCCCCTTGGTCAGTTCCTATTTCCTCCCTTTGACGCCCTAGCAGTGGAAGTGTGGCGTCAGCGAAAACTCCAGCCGTTGCATTTGGCTACTGCTTTTGGCAACTGGAACCCAGCACTGAAAGATGCGCTTCGCTGTGCAGCCCTACACCTAGAGATGCCAGGTTGGCAGGAAGCCTTTAGTACCTTTACAAAAAGCGGTGGTTATAGTCACCTATCGTCCAAGGTTAGCCGGGTCGATAAGCCCACTTTGATTTTATGGAGTGAGTTTGATGATGTATTGGGTGTGGGTGATGCCGAAAAGTTTCAAGGCGATATTTCTGGCAGTAGGCTGGTATGGCTCAAAAACTGTGGTCACGTCCCCCAACTTGAGCAGCCTCGTACTGTAGCACAGCATATTTTGTCCTTCTGCTAGTCCGAATGTTCACTGTAAGGATAAATGAGAGGGCATTAGCTAACTATTGTTGACCCATTTACCTTTCACTCAAAAGTAAATCTTGAGTCATATCCAACTCTGGCAACTCTTCAGCAGCTTGAACGCCTCCAGTAGTTTCCCTTGCTGGCGAGATTTCCACAGAAAGCAAACTTTGAGTTAAATCGAGTTGTGGCATTTCACCAGCATTAGCATTTTGCCCCCCAAAAACAGAATCCTCTCTATCTGCATGAGCTTCGGCAATAGGAGATATAAGACTACTACAGCTAATGGCTAAAAGGACGATTGCTTTCCCAACGTTTCCAATCTGCGTCTTTGGAAAAAAAAGTAAAGGGAACGAAAGTGAAACCTTAAAATATTTATCATTCATGGTGCAATCAACCTTGCGTTCAGTATAGAAATAACTGATCAGAGTTTGTTATTAGTTAAAATCTGGCATTCAATCTACCTATTGTTCATCGCTTAATTCACGGAAAGTGCAGAATGTTTTAGCTTTGCTTCTAAGGGAAATTACTTGGTCTTGTGAGATAGAGAATTTTTAACCTTATATAGGGCTACATTTTAGGAAACTGAAATCTATTTTATGAGAACAGTTAATTAAAAACTTTACATTCCTTAAGTCATTGATAAACTAACGCTTTACTTTTGCCAGTGGGAAAAGTCATAAAAAGTCATTGATTTTTAAGTAATAACTCGGTTGAGTTCCCTGACCTAGGAGCGGCAAGATCTGAAGAAGCCTGATTAAATGGGCACTCTAAGTAAGTAGCTATGGGAAGGTGATTCGTGGAGGTAGAAGAAGCGCTGGCTATTTTAGATCGGGCTTTGCAGCCGAATGGTTTAACCAATATTCAGGAGCTAGTGTTTCGCCGAGCTTGGCAGGGGCATACTTATTTTGAGATTGCTCAAAGCTACGGTTATGATGCTGACTATGTCAAGGATGTTGGGTCCAAACTATGGCAATTGCTCTCCGACACTTTTGGTGAAAAGGTGACCAAAAGTAATTTTCAGTCAGTGTTGAGACGCTGGGTATCAACAGCACTCCAGCCAAGGGCACTAGAACTTCAGGAAGGATCAGAAACCCCGCCGCTGCCTCCTCATCAAGAGATATCAGCCCAGCTGCAGAAGACTGCAGAAGGCACTTTCAACAAATACCAAGACTGGGGTGAGGCTTTTGATACCTCAATTTTTTATGGCCGAGCCTTGGAAATGGCAACCTTGGAGCAGTGGATTTCTAGCGATCGCTGTCGGTTAGTCAGCATTTTTGGTATGGGGGGAATTGGTAAAACAGCTCTGACTGCGAAGCTGGCCGAAAAAATTCAAGGTGAATTTGATTTTTTAGTTTGGCGATCGCTGCGCAACGCTCCATCAATTGCAGAACTACTCGACGATTGGCTGAGGTTACTCAGCAACCAGCCAACGGGTCTACCCCAGCCCTTAGACGGCAAAATGTCACTGTTGCTTGAATATCTGCGTCAACGTCGCTGTCTACTAGTTTTAGATAATTTTGAATCTGTTCTGCGGGGCTGCAATGTCCCAGAAGCATCTCAAAGCGATCGCGCTGGGTATTATCAAGCGGGGTATGAAGGCTATGGTCAGTTGATTAGACGGGTAAGTGAAGCAACCCACCAGAGCTGTCTGATCCTGACTAGCCGGGAAAAACCTGTAGGTTTGTCTGCCAAGGAAGGCAAAGCCCTACCTGTGCGTTCGTTTCAATTGACTGGTTTAGACTCAACAGCCGGACAGCAAATCCTCAAGGCTATAGGCTTAACCAGCTCAGCCCAGGAAAGCCGAGCCTTGATTGATTGCTACGCTGGCAACCCTCTAGCTTTAAGAATTGTCTCTACAGCTATTCAAGATTTGTTTGATGGCAATATTGCCCGGTTTTTAGAGCAAGGCACGCTTGTTTTCGGCGACATTCGGGACCTTTTAAACCAACAATTCAACCGTCTATCCAGGTTGGAAAAGCAAGTTATTTCCTATCTCGTTACTAACCCTGAGTGGCATTCACTTCTAGCACTACCAGGGGGTAATGGTACGCCGGTATCCCAATGGGAGTTATTAGAAGCACTGGAGTCTTTGAAGCGTCGTTCTTTAATCGAAACTAATTTAGTCCACCTGACCCAGCAGCCTGTAATTGTCGAGTATATGAACAAGCAGCTAATTGAACAGGCCCAGGCCCAGGCCCCAGCCTGCAAGCTAGCTAATACTAGCCCCATTCACGGTCAAACACCATCCGAGGACTATATCCAAGAAACTCAAGCGGACTTTGTAAATCAGTTGATTACTGATCAACTAATTAGTGCCTCCCAGCGTAAGTGGCAGTAATCCTGTTGCGGCAGATGAGCAAACACTTTCTCTCTAAAAGTTTCTGGGTGAGCGTTTTTAAGCAGTAAGAATTTGTGCTGCACTTGAAAGCTGCTCGACTACCATGAGCTCTGTTGGTAATTCATCCGTCAGCACCTCACTTCCTGACTCAGTAACGAGAACATCATCTTCAATACGAATGCCCCGCACATCTTGAAAGTCAGCTAGACGATCCCAATTGACCCAATCTCGAAATCGAGAGCGCCACTCCCAATTATCTAAAAGTGCTGGAACTTGATAAAAGCCGGGCTCAATGGTTACAAGCATTCCTGCTTGCAGGGGACGATCAAGCCGTAAAAACTCCCAACCAAAGCGATCGCTCCTGACTCGGCCGGGGGCATAGCCTGCCAAATCCCCTAGATCTTCCATGTCGTGAACATCTAACCCTAAGAGGTGGCCAACTCCGTGAGGAAAAAATAGGGCGTGGGCGTCCACTGCTACTAGATCCTCTACGGCACCCCGGAGAATGCCTAAGTCAACTAGCCCCTCGGTGATTACAGTTGCTGCCAACAAATGAATATCTCGATACTCGACACCAGGAGTAACCATGGCAATACAGGCATCATGGGCCGCTAGCACAACCTCATAAATATCGCGCTGGCTAGCTGAGAAACGCCCGGAAACAGGCCAGGTGCGAGTGACATCTGCTGCCCAACCCATGGGTGTTTCGGCTCCTACATCTGCTAAGAGAAGATCGCTGGGATGTAGGTCGTGGTGGTGCTGGTGATTGTGGAGGACCTCCCCTTGTACAGTCACAATGCTGCTATAGGCACAGGTCATATTGTGAGCAATCAAAACTCCTTCCATTGCTGCCTGTATCGCTGCTTCAGTGTTAGAAGCGGAAGTTGCTGCCATGCCTGCTAAATGAGCCTTAACAGTGACTTTGGCTGCTTTGCGTAGCTCTCCTAACGCTTCTTGATCGTGAGTTAACCGTATCTGAGCGATCACTGCTGCCAACTCCAAATCAATGCCTTGAAGATAATTGGACAAAAAACTATCTGGTCGTCCGAGAATTTGGACCTGGAACTCGCGAGTGTGGGCATCCTGGACCGGAATAGTGGCAGCACCCGTTGCCCTTGCTGCCAGTTCTTGAAGTGGGAATGCGGCATCTGCGCCCATGAACTGTGCCAAAGCTTCTCGGCTAGGACTAGCTCCGTGCCAAAGAGCATCCGCCGCCGTCGCTTCATCCACAAATAGCTCTAACCTACCAGCTTGCAAGCGCAAAGCTGCCTTTTCTAGGGGCAGACCTGCAAAGTAGAGGAAATGACTACTGGCCCGGAACACAAAGACATTGTGGGGGAAATTGCGTGGGCTACTTTGCCCTGACCATAAAATTACTGGATGGGCAAACAGGGTAGCAAGCTTTTGTCGTCGACGCTTCAGCGCTTGAGCAACCTTAGAATCATCAGGAAGTCGTATACTCATACTTCAAGAGCATAGCTACTTACTCCATACCTTTCAACTTATTCCTCTGGGTGTTAACCCTTAGGACATTCGTAAGCTTCCCGCAAGTCTGCAACCACAGGAAGACCCTCATTCACAATCTTGTTTTTCTTGCGCTTCTTTTGCAGTCAGAGAAAGTTAGTAGTTGATTCACCACAAGACTGCAGGTTAATCACCTTGAATAATATTTTTCGTTGTGGTTAGTGCCTGTAAACCAATTAATCCACGACGATACCCTTTTTGATTGGACATGCCTAGAAATACAGAGTCGCCATTTTTGCCAAAGTTACGAGAGAACCGCGGCGAGACATTGATAAAAGTGGAGGCACTATTTATTTCTAGGGCAAACAGGCGGCTTTCCTGGTATGACTCTGTCACCAGGCAGTCGGCATGACCACTACTGTGAAGATTAATCCAGGCGATCGCTGCTTCTAGGCTATCAACCGTTTTAAAGGCAACTACCTTGTTTAAATAGGACTGCTTCCATTCTACGTCCTCAACAAGCTTGAGCTCCGGGAATTCTCCTACTAATTCAGCGTCGCCACGCAGTTCAAATCCTTTCTCCTTCAAGCTATTCCATAACATCACTAGTGAAGAAGGGTTTTGATTGCGATGAATTAAGACTTTCTCAATCGCATTTACCGGGTCAGGCTCACTCCGGTGACTATCTAAAATCGTAGAGCGAGCAGCTTCAACGCTGCCAGAAGGTGACCAGTACAGATAGCAGTTTCCCATTGCTGATCGCAAGATAGGAGCGGTAGACTGCTGCGCCACCTGTTGAATCAAGCTAGGGCGACCATAGGGAATCACCAAGTTAATGTAGCGATCTTGACTGACCAGCTCTTTAATTGATCCCCCTTGATCTGAGGGTAAGGATTCGATGCACCCTCGGGGCAGATCAGCTTCATCTATAGCCGTTTGTAGAACCTGAGCCATCTCCGTGTTGACCTGACTAGCTTCACTGCCGCCCTTTAAGATTAAGCTATTGCCTGTTTTTATACATAGCCCAGCCGCGATCGCCGCTAGCTCCGGAAAAGCTTCATAGACAAAGGCAACCACTCCTAAGGGCACCTGCTGACAGTACACTTGGCCGTGGCTAAATTGATGAGAGCTACTGGTAATCTGCTCTAAGGGGTCTGGCACCTCTGCTAGTTGTTGCAGAATTTGAATAGCAGTATGCAGACGCTCTGGCGTTAACTTCAGCCAGCCTAGAACAAGATCAGGAACGGCCATTTCTCGACTAGTTTCTAGGTCTAAGGTATTTGCTTCTAGAATGGCGTTTTGCTGTTCTTTTAAAGCTTGTGCCATAGCTTTCAGCGCCCTATTACGCTCACTACCTCGTGTCCGGGCAAGCTGAAGGGATGCTCGATAGGCTCGCTGAACCGCCGCAATCAGGTCAAAACTCGCAGAATTCATAGACTAGATAGCTAACGTCGGTACAAAGTAAGCCAAGCAATCAAAGCCGGGATCACGGCTAAGAGGACGGTAGCAATCGCCCAAAGAATTAAACCAGAACTTAAGGTTTGCAAGACCAAAGGCAGCCATAACAACAAGGGCGTCAAAATAAAGAAAAACAGGATAAGCGTAAAGTTCCAGTAATTTTCACTCATTCCCCGGTGGCTGGTACTCCACTGATAACCTGTCCAGTACCAAGCACGCTTGTAAGGATAGCTGGAAGCTAGCTGTTCAATCATATGACTATCTTTGACCACAAATATCTGCTGGCAGCGTTGGCAACCAAAGGCTTCTGTTAGGGTGATCGGCACTAAGCGCCCCTGGCGGCGACAGGGACAGGGATAAGCGGCACTCATATCAATTTGCTTCTTAGCTTTTTGAGGTTGCACGGGTCAGATAGTTAAGAGGCGTATTAAAAGAGCGATTGAGTCAAACTAGATACTGGTTAAGTGAAGTTGGCTTTAATTGTAGTTACAGCATCACATCCTCAGGGCGAACACAAAGCTAGCGGCCGCCAAGATGAACCAGATAATCAAACCTAGAAGGTTAAGAGGTATGGAACGGCAGCTGTTGTATTTTGGTCATTCCATGAAACTAAAGCAATTCCCTCAGGAGATGAATATTGAAATTGCTCTTAAGGTTTTGGCTTGACCACACATAAGCTACGGAAATCTACTAACATGGTCAACCAATGAACTTAAGTTCCTAGAGATTGTCAATTCTAAGCTAACTCAACCTGCGAGTTCAAGTATCTATCGATCGATGCAGACTGAAAAGCGGGTAACGCGATTCGAACGCGCGACATTCACCTTGGCAAGGTGACGCTCTACCACTGAGCTATACCCGCAACTGTACTAAATTCTAGCTTCGCAAAATTGGGACCGTCTGTCAACGCTCAATCGACTAAGTATTGCCTTCCGGCTCTGTCTGCGAAGCTATGTGGGCAACCGTGGCACTTTTAAGGGAAGCTGGCAGGGCTGTATTGGCAGGGCTATGATTGTAAGCTTCAGCTTCCAGCCCTTTACCCAGTTGGTGCATTAAACTCGCCATTTCTAGTGCATTCATGGCGTAATCCCAGCCATGGTTATTTTTAATCCCAGCTCGCTCTAAAGCTTGCTGCATGGTATCCACAGTCAGGACGCCAAGGATCACTGGTACACCTGTTTGAAAACCGGCTGTCGCAACACCTTTAGCAACTTCAGAGGCCACATAGTCAAAATGAGGTGTTTGACCCCGAATGACAGCTCCCAGACAAATAATGGCGTCATAACGATTCGTTATCGCTAACTGGCGAGCGACTAGAGGGATTTCAAAACTCCCCGGCACCCAAACGTAATCAACTTGCGTACCGTCCGGGTTAATATCGATCCCATGACGCTTCAAACAATCTTGACATCCTGCTAGTAACTTTCCTGTGACAAGGTCGTTAAAACGGCCAATCACAATTGCTAGTCGAAAAGTTTCTATTGAAGTAAACTTGCCCTCAAAGACAGCCATACCAAGCCTTCCCAGTCATTTCTGGTGAGTTTAGCATAGTTAGTGCTGACAAGGGCTAACAGGAGGCTTCCAGCTAAGCGTGATGGAAGAGCAGAGGATTTGGCTCAAATTACGAAGTAGCTTAGAGCACCCACTAAAAGCACTAAAGCTAGCCATGCCCCAGACCCAACAAGAATTAGTCTTTTGGATTGCACCCAGTTTTGGGGGGTCGCATAGGCCACGGGCACACCGACAACCATGACAAAAGACAATACAACTAGGGCAGTCATAGCTAGTTGAAAAGCAAGTTGAAAAACAGTCGACATTTATTTTCTCCTACGTCAAGCAACAGACTAAACCGGATCTTGATAGCTAAATAACAACGTTCCGATCACCCCTGAGTAGTACGCTATCAGAAATTGACCCCCTTTCGTTGTCTTAGATTAGTAAAAGGTTATCCAAGTCAGTCTCCGGATGGGCGGCCGGATTCTTGTGCCAATCAGCGTATCTGGAAGGAAGGCCTATGGACCTAGTTTTATGCCACACAACCGCAGATTTTGATACTTTAGGGGCAGCCGTTGGGCTGACCTGCTTGCAGCCGGGAGCCAGAATTGTTCTGGCTGGAGGAGCGCATCCAGCAGTGCAGAACTTCCTGGCCTTATACCGAGATGAGTACCCGTTGGTGGAGCGTCGCTCCGTTGATCCTACCCAGATCCACTCCCTCAAAATTGTGGATACGCAGCAGCGCGATCGCCTAGGAAGCGTAGCTGAGTGGCTAGACCAGCCGCAGGTAGAAATTGTGATTTATGACCATCACCTAGAAGCTGAGGGAGATATCCCAGCTATAAAAACTTATATCGAAGCAGTGGGGGCAGCGACGACGTTGGTGGTGGAGCAGCTCCAGGCTCAACAAATTGCGCTCACTGTTGCGGAAGCAACGGTGATGGCCCTTGGCATTCATGCCGATACTGGCTCACTGACTTTTGGTGAGACCACAGTGCGGGATGCTACTGCTTTAGCCTGGTTAATGGCCCAAGGAAGCAGCTTAAGCGCGATCGCCCAGTATGCGGAGCCGGGATTGTCGCAGCCGCTCCAGGAGCTACTGACTATAGCCTTAGAGCAACTGCAAACGGAAATAGTACAGGGATCTTCCATTGCCTGGGTACTATTGACCACAGAGAGCTACACGCCTGGTCTTTCGCAGATTGCCGCCTACCTGATGACACTTACTGATAGTGACAGCCTGCTTTTAGCCAACGCCTACTCATCCCAGTTAGCTCAACATAAACGGCTAACTATTATTGGCCGCGCTAAAATTGCCGGGATTGATCTCAATTCTTTACTCCAACCTTTGGGGGGAGGGGGCCATCCGCGCGCTGCCGCTGTAACCCTAAAAACCACCGAACCGCAAGCCATCCTCAATGATTTAATTGGCCAGCTTAAGCAACAAATTCCACCTCCCCCTACAGCTGAGCTACTAATGGCTGCACCTGTGCGGACGATTCGGCCGGAGACAACCATTGATCAAGCCCGCTTAATCTTATTGCGCTACGGCCACTCCGGGTTACCCGTCGTTGATGCCGCTGGGCAGCTTGCGGGAATTGTCTCCCGCCGGGACCTGGATATTGCCCTGCACCACGGCTTTGGCCATGCTCCAGTCAAGGGCTACATGACCCATCCTGTTAAAACTATCACTCCCCAGACGCTGCTTCCGGAAATTGAGTCATTGATGGTGACTTACGACATTGGCCGCTTGCCGGTTCTGGTGCAAGAGCAGTTAGTTGGAATTGTCACCCGTACCGATGTGTTGCGGCAGTTGCACCAGTTTAAACAGTCACCCCAAGAGTTGCGATCACACGTGACTGAGACCCCGATTAAAGAACGTCTTCAGGCGCACCTGAGTTCGCCATTCCAGCAGCTGTTAGTAGATGCCGCCGAGCAGGCCAAAATAAGAGGCTGGCAGCTTTACTTAGTGGGTGGTGCCGTTCGTGATCTTCTCCTGACGGAGGAAACCGGTTGCGTACAATTCCATGAGTTTGATTTGGTAGTTGATGGAGTGCAACCGCAGGCAACGGAGGGGGCAGGCGTAGAGTTAGCACGGGCATTGCAACAAATCTACCCTCAGGTGCAGCTGCAGGTGTACGGCAAATTTCAAACAGCGGCCCTGCGCTGGCCGCACCAATCTCCGGTTGGTGCATTTGCCGTAGATATTGCTACAGCGCGGACAGAATTTTATCCTTACCCGGCGGCAAATCCGGAAGTGGAAGCCAGTTCTATTCGTCAAGACCTCTACCGGCGCGACTTCAGCATTAATGCTTTGGCGGTGCGCTTAACCTCAGCTCCCGCTGGAAGATCTTCCCAGCCGGAAGTTCCAAGCAGCACTATCCAACCGGCTGGGGAGTTATTAGATTTTTTTGGGGGCATCCGTGATCTGCAACAGAAATGCATTCGGGTATTGCATCCTAATAGTTTTATTGAAGACCCAACCCGAATTTTTCGCGCCGTCCGTTTTGCCGTCCGTTTGGGGTTCCAGCTTGACCTCCAAACGGAACGCTTGATCCGCCACGCGATCGCCAGTGGCATCTATCACCAGATTCAAGGACAGGTCCAGGCAGGGCGCAATCAAGCGCCAGCCCTGCAAGCGCGGTTGAAGAATGAGCTGAAGTACATTCTCCGACTGTCTTCCTGGGAAATGGCTTTAAAGCACCTGGCTGATTTAGGTGCTTTCCAATGCCTGCATCCGGCGTTAGAAAGCACGCCAGCCCTGTGGCGCAAGCTCCGCTTGGGTGAGCGTTGGTGGCAACACTTAGCATCTGACCACGGGATGAGCATCAGCCGTTGGGAGCTACTGCTAGAGATATTGCTCATCCAGCTTGCCCCACAGTACCGCGTGAAGGTTGCTGAAAATTTGCACTTGAGCCCGGGCACAGTGCAACGACTGCAACAGCTAGACCAAATCCAAACTCAGGTGGTATCGAGTCTAGGTAAGTATCACCGCCCTAGCGAAATCAGCCAACTCCTAAGCCCGCACAATTTAGTGACCTTAATCTTGCTTGCCGTCCAAAACTCCCTTGACGTGCGCCGCTCTATTTGGCTGTACCTAACGCATTGGTCGCACATGAAGCCATTACTGAGCGGCAATGATTTGCAGACATTAGGTTATCAGCCTGGTCGCCAATTTAAGCAGATCTTGTCACACCTGCGTGCTGCTACGCTGGATGGGTTAATTCCTGATCGCTCAGCTGCGATCGCGTTCCTCAACCAGAACTATCCGCTCACGAAGTCCTCCTAAGGTTTAGCTAGCTGTAACAGGCCAAGTAGTCACCAGAAAAATGATCACCACCCCCAAAGCAAGAATGCCTTGAATTAAGTTACCAACCAAAGAGCCAACCACAACGCCGAGCGCTGCTTTTGCCGCTAGCTGCAAATCGCGTTGGTACAAGAGCTCTCCCACCATCGCGCCCAGGAATGCCCCTAGAATAATACCTAGCAAGGGACCCCCCAGGGGCAATGCGGGTAGCAAACCCAGAAATCCTAGCGTCAACCCAATCATTGCGCCCCAAACTCCCCAAGAGCTAGCTCCCGCTTGCTTCGCGCCCCAATAGGTTGCCAGCAAATCAACCCCAATACTCAAAAGGAGAACTACGATCGCGATGCCTAGGGGAAGACTAACTGTCGCAAAGCCATTCACGGCTCCCCAGATTACAATTGCCAAAACGATCAAACTGATACCAGGTATTGCTGGCACAACCGCACCAATCACACCGAGCACCATCAAACTAACGAGCAGCCAATAGAGAAGCATAGGGTTTACATTCCTCTCAGCCTTTGTGAAACTTTACTGGGTGACTGAATCCTGAGCTGGTCTAAAACCTAGCAAGTTTAGTATGACGAATATTTGACCACAACTTCAAAACCGAAGCTTCAGCTCACAGAAGCCTGAACTTCTTTTGCCATAATCTTTTTAAGCACTATCACTACTTTGCAAGGAAGTGTTAAGTGATAAAAGTTCAGTAGAACTACGCTCTCCCCATTACCCCAGAATATGACAACAATAAATGCAGTTGGTGTATGGTGTCCCGGGGGATTAAGACAGCTATGTTGGAATTTAGTGAGATGGAGCTAACGTTAGAGCAAGAAGCGGCTGTGAGAGCTGCCGAGTTAGAGATTGACATGCTGGAACTAGAAGAGCTACGCCTCTGTCTAAAGCTAGCAACCCGAAGTGACCTGATTAAAACTAACATCATTCACCAACTCTCTGGGCGAGAGGATTTGCCTAAAATTAGTCGCCCTAAACTGGCTCGGCGGGTCATGAGTGAGCATAAAAAGCTCGTGACAAAGTTACGATCATGGTAGTTTCGTCCAGGCCTGACACGTAGTAACTGGCTAGCCTCTAAGACAGACTATAGATGAGAGTGTGATTTAACTTTGTTCTCTCTGCTCATTCTGGGTATCAGTACGAGGCTGTTGGTCTAACCAGGTTGCAGCCAAGAAAAAGCAGCCAAACGCCAGAGGACCAGTGGGTGGCAGATGATCAAAGTGTAAGAAAACGCCTGAGAATACCAGTAGGCTCAGTGGCAAACGTGCTCCACGATAGCGAGCCAGAACAATTGCCGCTGCAAACGCTCCTCCCACTAGCCCCACAAGTCTTAGAGGATGACCGTAAGGAAAGCATAGCAATGCCGCTGCAATCAATAACAAAATTATAGGTAAGCGAGGCTTAAGCGGATGAGCAAGGGCGATCGCAGCTGCCAAGACTCCTACCGTCCATCCTGCTGACCCCACGACAGCAATCAAATTGCCAATTTGACTGGCGGAAATTGCTTGAATCGCCTGCTGTACAGTTGTTTGTTGTTCAGGGACAAGCCCCACAGCATGGCGAGTGAGAATACCTTTTGCCAAACCAAACAGCGTATCATAGGCACTGTAAACCACAACGAAAACACCTATCGCTAGTCGGCTAATCGTCGCCGCCAGTCCATGTACCTTTTGGATTAACAGGTAGACGGCAAGTCCTGCCAGGCTGAATAGCGGCAGCAGGAGCGTGTGCAAAGTAATCCACCAATCTGTAGAAGTACGAGGACTTGGCGGATGGGTGAGCAGCAGCATAGCCAGGAGCAATGGTACACCCAGTAGGACAAGACGACGCAGAAAGCGCAACCCGCAGTTATGCTGATTCATTAAACACAATTACAGTATTGTCCTGTCGTGAACTACCCATCGCTTAGCCTACGGCTAAAGCGTGGGCTTCCTGCTTCATAGACTCCTGCAATGTAGAAGACTTACGCCCACCACCCCGACTTACAGAGTCTCCACAGGCTGTATCCCTGGTTCCCAAGGACAATATTCGCAGACCTTCATTCTTGATGTTGATCGCCGCGTTGATGTCTCGGTCATGGTGTGTTGAACAACTGGAACAAGTCCAAGACCTGATCTCTAGAGCGGCAAGTGGCCGGGGGAGTCCTCCTCCGGCACATTGCCTTGGCAAGTTGCCAACCTGATTTAAACACACGTTGCATGTTTTGCTGGATGGAAAGAACCTATCTACTTCCAGGTAGACTTTTCCTTCCCACTCAGCCTTGTACTTGAGCATGGTCGTAAACATTCCCCAGCCTGCATCACTAATGGGCTTGGCCAGGCAATGATTACGCACCATATTCTTGAGTGCTAGATTCTCTGTCACTATGACTTGGTTCTCGTCTACTACCCTGCGTGATAGCTTGTGCAGAAAATCTGAGCGACATCTAGAGATTTTGTCGTGAACTCTGGCTACCTTTTTTCTAGCTTTGTTCCGGTTATTAGTTCCTTTTTTCTTGCGGGACAAACTTTGTTGCTTTTGCTTTAGGTTCTTCTGATGCTTCCTAAACCATCTGGGATTACTGAACTTAGAGCCATTGGATGTTACTACCAGGTCTGTAAGTCCAACGTCTAAACCAATAATTTTGCCAAGGACAGGTGGTCGGACAGAGTATCTGCCCGACACACTGTCCGCGTCTGAATTAGACTCTGGTTGGTCTATGCCGTCTTCTACTAATACTGAAGCAAAGTAATGCCCTCTAGAATTTATGGACACCGTTACGGTTCTAACCAAGCCTTCAACAGGTCTGTGAATCCTGGCCTTGACTTCCCCCATTTTGGGAAACTTGAGGCTACTTTCTAGGACTTTCACATTCTGAGGGTAGCTAATCGATTGCTTCCCATGCTTTGACTTGAACCGAGGGAACAACCCTCGCCTTTCAAAGAAGTTGATAAATGCTCTAGATAAGTTTAGGGCAACTACTTGCAAACACTGAGAGTATGGCTCAGCTAACCACTCATGCTCTTTCTTGAGCTCAGTGATAGCTTTCTGTATCGCAAAACGGCTTAGCCCCTTGCCAGTATCCTTATACGTCTGATTAGTCAACGCTAGGCCATAGTTCCACGCATATCTACAGCAACCCAAAGACTTGGCAAGGTGTTCTTGCTGCTCCTTGGTTGGATAGATCCTGTACCTAGTAGCCTTTAGCATTATCACGAATTGGCTTTGTGATAAGATTCTATCATAGGCGAGAGGCGGCAGGTGGTCGGATGATTTCATCAGCCCGACACACTGCCTTGTCCATGTATCCCAACGCCAAATCAAAAAATTATGGCGTGGGACTTATAGCCTCTCGCGCTCTCCACTAGTTAAAACCACCTGAACTAGTATGTAGAAATTGATCCTCGGCTAAAATCTATGCCTATCGTGTTGATTCCAGCTATTCCTGTTGCTTTGGTTCTCGCTTTAACGCTGCTACAGGTAATTCATTTCATCCCCTTCGTTGGGCCAATTCTAAAGTTAATCGGATTTTGTTACACGCTTTGGTTTATCTATTATTACCTTCTAGATGCCGATAAGCGCCATCAACTCTTACAGCAAGCAGCAGCGCTCAAAGAAAAAAGTTTCGGTTAGACAAGACAAACAACCGTGCTAGATCAAGAGAAAGGCTTTTCTGCTTGGATCACTTGCAAACTGCCACCTGCATATAAACAAGTGTGGTCAACATGAAACCCTACCTGAGTTAGCACAGCTGGGAGATCAGTTTTTAGGAACTGCCAGGCAGTTTCAGTTTCAAATAAAGCAAAAAACAACATCAGTCCCGGCCAGAAAAGCCGGTTAGTGGGGACATGGAAGTCGACCAAGGCAAACTGCCCCCCCGGTTTGAGAACCCGGTAAACCTCGGCAATAATTTGCTGGCATTGTTCTGGCTGCATCTCGTGTAACGCCATGCTGGTGTGAACGAGATCAAAGTGTTCCTTTGGGAAAGGCATTGCTTCGGCAAGTGCTTCAACATAAGTTGCTTGTGGCACATTGTGGTGAGCCCGCTCTAGGGACACGGGAGAAGCATCAAGTCCTGTGACTGCCTGCGAATGCTGCACCAAGATTTGTGTTGCCTGTCCGCTCCCGCAACACAGGTCTAGTACCTGCGTGTTTGGCTGAATTACCAGGCTTTGAAGTGCTAACTGGCGAAAGCGCGTTTCACCACCCACGCTGAGGGCAGAAACTCGGCTAATCGCATCGTACAGCCACTGGTATTGATAGCTCCATTGCCTGAGAATTGTAGACACCTTACGACTCCTGGGGGCTGACAGCGGCAAATAGAGCGGAGTAATCTGCTTCCATCAATCCTTGGGCGATCGCATTATCCAGTAGGTGCTTCACTCCGTCCAAGCTGCTAGTGTCTAACCCAACCGCTGCTGCTTCTTTGAGAAATAAATCCACATCCTTCAGTAGGTGTTTGGTGGGAAAATTTGCATTGCTAAAGTCCCGTGAGTGCATGTTGGACAGCTTCTTATCAAAAGTCGGGGCATAAAGAGCGCTCTGGCGCAGCACCTGCATGAACTGTTCTACATCCACCCCTTGACGCTGGACGAAGCCCAAACTGAGGGCAAAAGCTGCCGTTAGGGACGCAATTAACTGGTTCATTGCTAACTTCAAACTGGCTGCCTGCCCGACTGGACCAATCAAGCACGGTTCTGGACCAAAGAATTTTAATAGTGATTGCCACTGCTGAAACTGCTCTGGGGAAGCGCCAACCATTACAATCAACTCGCCTGCTTCTGCCTGGGGAATGCTGCCCAGGACAGGTGCTTCCAGGTAATCACCGTTTAAGGCCACCACTTCTTGATGCAGGGCTTTACTTTCGGCTGGAGCAATCGTGCCCATTTGAATCACTGTTCGGCTCTCTAGATCAGGCACGGCTTCTGACAGTAATGTTTCTCTCACGGCTTGGGCATTTGTTAGCATCGTGATCACACAGTCTGAGCCACTTACCGCATCTGCAACAGAGTTTACAATTTCTGCTCCGGCGGTCTTTAAAGGTTCCACTTTTGCCAAAGTCCGGTTATAAACCACAAGCGGTACGTTGGCACTGAGCAGCCTTTGCCCCATAGGGGTACCCATCAAGCCAGTTCCAAGCAGGGCAACCTTCATGCGGTGTCTCCTAAGTAAGCTTTTCCCATAGTCTAGGACTTCTCAACCCAGGCAGGGGCAATTAATTGCCGGCGGTTCAGGGCTGCTTCAACAGCTTGTTGCTGATCGCGGCGGGCAATCCAACGGTGATAGGTGCGGGTATGGACGCTAACCGAGTGACCCATCATCCGCGCCGCTACCGTATCTGGCAGGCCAAAGTGAATAGTGCGGACTGCCCAGGCGTGGCGCAGATCATAAGGAGAAAAGGGTAAGCCATAACGGCGAAACTGCTGGGTGACTCGTTGACCAATCCGCTGGAGGGTTGTCTGAGACAGATCGGTAGCAATAGTTGGCACACAACCGGAACGCAGCTCAAACTGCTCCACCCATTCTGGGTAGAAGGGCCAAACTTCGTGGCTACCTGTCTTTGTCGTGTTTAACACTTGAATAGTTGCCTCAGTGCTGCCCCCAGTCAAAGCTGAATAGTCGCAGTAAAAAACCTCGTGATTTCGCAAGCCATAGGTCGCCATCACCCCATAAACAAACTGCCATGCCCGGTTGGGAATCTGATTAAAGGTAGCCACAATTAATTGATCAGGGGGGAGTTGGCGGGCTTGGGTCCGGCTGGGGCTGTACGCACCCCAAAGGGATTTCAAGTCAATAGGTAACTCTAAGCCGAGAAAGGCAGCAAGAGCCCCTAATGCGGTGCAGCAGGCTTGACGGCTGCGAGAGTTGTTCTGAGTAGATTGAATTGTGGCGTAGATCGCTTCTGCCAAGCTGAGGTTAGGGTTTTGGGCGATCGCCTCTAGTTTACGTAGGTAAGGGGCATAGGCACTGTCCCAGGTCGTTTTTCCAGAAGCCGGATGCCCGTTGCCTTGAGAGCGCTCGCTCCAAAAATGCTGCTCGAACGCTTGAATCTGCTGAGCTAGACATAATTCATGCAAACGACCTTCGCCATTAGTGACTAGATAATCTCGCCAGCTAAAGCTTTTTTGGATCAACTGGGCGGCAATAATCTTCGCTTCTTGCTCTGCCTTCTTTAACCCGCTCGCGGTGGCAGGTAAGCCTAAACTCAATCGTTGTTGGTGCGATCGCAACCGTTTACTACCCGGGCGTGCTGGCAAGGTACCCCGCAAACTTAACTTCTCGCCCCGCCGCTCAACTTGCAGCCCCAACTGGGCAACTTTTAGACGGTGATTCACCTGGGCAATTTGCCGATCAATCGCTTGATTTACGGTAGACATCGTGAACTTAACTTAGGGGATCTAGCTAGGAGTGTTTCAGCTCTAATCTGTGCTTAGCAGCACAACTGTAAGGAAAGAATATCCTGGTGAGTCTGGAGTTGCGATACACTGTTATACTCCCTTTGCTTTTGGGCTACGTCAAATCTATAGTTACAAGCTTGAGAGTATCTAGGATTTGATTTGTAGCCAAAAACCCCTGAAACTGGGTAAATTTAAGTCACTAAACCTCTCAACCGCTATGGCTCAGGACCGCAAACCTCAGGGTAAGCCGCGTCGACATGATTACCCTAAAAAGCAGCAATCTGTTGGTTCGCCTAGCCGCGATAACCGTGGGCGCAAGCCAATCCTTCCCGAGCGCCATAACCGTTCCGTGGACAAACCCCGGCCTCAGAGTATAGGAGAGCCTAGCCCAGGTAGAGACAATCGTCGTTCCGTGGACAAACCCCGGCCTCAGAGTACAGGAGAGGCTAGCCCGGGTAGAGACAATCGTCCCCAGATCAAGAGGGGTAAGCTGTCAACCAAATCCCAGCAGCAGGTTACCACAGCCCAACCTGTGGCTGAGTCAGAAGACACAGATTTGATCTACGGACGTCATCCTGTAATTGCTGCTTTAGAAAGCCAAAGAAATCTCAACCGGCTGTGGATTACCCCACAGCTACGCTATGATCCCCGGTTTCACTCTCTGCTGTTGCGGGCTAAGGGAAATGGCCTGGTGATTGACGAAGTTGACCATCGACGGCTCGACCAAATTACACAGCGAGCAAACCATCAGGGAGTTGCGGCCCAGGTGGCACCTTATGAATATCAAGATTTACAAGTATTGATCGAGCAAGCTCAAGCTGCATCAGAGCGGCCCGTGTTAATTGCAGCAAACGGGATCACTGATCCGCACAACTTGGGAGCAATTATCCGCACGGCAGAGGCATTAGGAACTCAGGGCTTGATCATTCCACAGCGCCGGGCTGCCGGAGTCACCTCGACCGTAGCAAAAGTTGCCGCAGGGGCGCTAGAAAACTTTCCTGTGGCGCGGGTGGTCAATCTCAATCAAGCCTTAGAACAGCTGAAGACAGCTGGTTTCTGGATCTATGGCCTAGCCTCAACTGGCAGCACTGCTTTACACACCGTTCAGTTTACAGGACCGATAGTTTTGGTCGTTGGGTCTGAGGGCGAAGGCTTAAGTTTGCTGACGCAACGCTATTGTGATGTGTTGCTAACAATTCCCCTGGCTGGAAAAACCCCTAGCTTGAATGCTTCAGTTGCCGCCGGAATGGCCCTTTACGAGGTTAATCGGCAGTGGTTGTCCCATACATTCCACTTAGGGTCCTTGAAAAAACCTGTGGTTCCAGAGTATAAACAAATGTGAACTGCCTAGTGACTGATCAGGGTATCAGCGAAGCATACAAGAGGTTACTACGTTGATGGAAACCACCCAAAATGTTTTCTCAGGTTTGGTGAATGAATTTTCTAAGTTATTGAACAAGCTTGGCTTGGCCTGGTGGGTTGAAGTTAAAACAAACAATCCCCGGTGCACCTATTATTTTGGCCCTTTCACCAGTGCCAATGAAGCAAACACAGCTAAGACAGGTTATATCGAAGATTTAGAGCAGGAAGGAGCTCAGGGAATTGCAGTTGCTGTCAGGCGTTGCAAACCTGAAACCCTAACCGTTGAAGAAGCTAGTCCCAGTCTTCCCGGCTCTTTGAGCGGTCAACTGCATTGATAAGCTAAGCGTCACTCAAGTTGCCTCGCCACTTATCGAATACTGCCCGGCAATAATCAGCTGCAGCTGTGAGGCATCCGTGTGGAGCAGCTTACAGGAGTAAATGCGTAAAGCCCCCGCCTTTCAACCGGGGGATATAAGCGCGCGGCTGAATAAATTCAGCCGTGATGTGGATCGTTAATGTACTCCATCACAGTAGCAGTGCTAATCTTGCCAGTGGTGTCGAACAGATAAGAATGAGTCCAGAGACTAGGCAGTTTGAGCAGGTCTGGAAACTCTTGTCGCATGAAGCGCGATGAGCGTCCCTTAAACGCTTTGACAACTTGAGCAATGGAATGATGCGGATCATACTCAACCAATAGATGAACGTGATCTGATGCCACCTCAAGGGCTTTAATAACCCACTTCTTTTCATTTGCGACTTCCTGAAAGATTGCGATACAACGCAGTTTCAATTCTTCTCGGTTGCGAAATACAGCCCGCTGCCTGCACGGTATCCAAACTAAATGAACGGTCGCAAGACCAATGCAGTGATTGTAGTGTTTGTATGAATTCATGTAGATGAGTTATACCTATCTACAAACAATGATACTATTGTTCTCATGAAAAGTTTGAAGTTCAAGCTCTACAGTCACAAGCGGAATCAATACCTCAAGCGCTGTATTAATGCGGCTGGAGTGATCTACAACCACTGTATTGCCCTGCATAAACGGTACTACCGGATCTGGGGCAAGCACTTGAGCTGTGCCAAGCTTCAAGCTCATATCGCCAAACTACGCAAGCGTAAAGCATTTTGGCAACTCGTCGGATCTCAAGCGGTACAGGATGTCTGTCAGCGCATTGAGAAGGCGTACCAGTTGTTCTTTAAGCACCATAAGAAAGGAGTTCGTCCACCTGGATTTAAGAAGGTCAAGAAGTACAAGTCGTTCACCCTGAAGCAAGCAGGCTACAAGTTTCTCGGTGGTAATCGCATCAAGATGGGGAATAAGGTCTATCAGTACTGGAACTCACGAGAGGTTGAGGGTACGGTCAAAACCGTAACGATTAAACGCACGCCGTTAGGCGAACTGTTCATAGTCGTGGTGGTTGACTCCGTTGACGAGCCGCAAATCAAGGTCGAGACGAGTAGAATCGCTGGCTTTGATTTTGGATTGAAAACGTTTCTCACCTGCTCGGATGGTTCCAAGATTGAATCACTTCAATGCTTCAAACAGGGCTTGAACGCGATTCGCAAAGCCTGCAAGCAGTTATCCCGCAAACAGAAAGGGTCAAAGCGTCGAGAACAAGCCCGAAAACATCTTGTGAGGCAATACGAAAAGATTGCTAACCAGAGGCGAGATTGGTTCTGGAAGCTGGCTCACGAACTCACCGACAGGTTCGACGTGCTGTGCTTCGAGACGCTAAATCTAAAAGGAATGCAGCGTCTTTGGGGTCGCAAGATTTCAGATCTAGCGTTTGGCGAATTTCTCCAAATCCTGGAATGGATTGCAAGCAAGAAAGGCAAGCTGGTGGTGTTCATTGATCAATGGTATCCATCCAGTAAGACCTGCTCGAACTGCACTCATGTATTAGATAGCCTTGATCTGTCAGTTCGAGAATGGCGGTGTCCATCGTGCCAGTCTGTAAACGGGCGCGACGAAAACGCCGCTCAAAACATTAAAACCGTTGGGGCGTCCACGGTTGGGTTAGGCAGTGTCAGCCAGGCTCAGCCTGCAACTGCTGTTTGATCCCTTAGAATCCACCGTTTAGAAAACGGAGGAGTGCGTCAATCACAGGTTGAGGTTACTTCCGCATGGTGTGCCAGCCATTGCTCGATATCGCTTAATACTTGCCCTGGGATCTCCCAGGGGAAAAGGTGGGCTGTATTGGGGTAACAGATCCAATGACTCTTTTGCAAGTGCTGAGCTGTTTCAAAGCTCGCTTCAGGTGTGATATGCCGATCCAAGGATCCGGCCAGGACAAGGGAGGGCACCTGAATTTGAGCTAAGGCTTCCAGACGGTTATATCTTGTGCTTAAAGCGCGGTTTAAGGCTCGATGAGCCGCTTGGGAGGTTTGCAAGTACGCTGGCAAAGCCTCTGAAGCCAGATATTGGTAGGCACTAGATGTCTGTTGCTGAAGTAAATAACGGTAAAGCGATCGCCGTCCAAAGGTCTCAATATTCCACTGCCAACCAGGGTTGAGCCAATTCAGGATAGAGGCAACTCCGGTGTATAGATTGTCTTGCCAAGTAACCGCTGGGTGGTTGCCCCAAGGCCGGGCAGCAGTAGCCACTAAAATAAGACCACTCACCAGCTCTGGCCGTCTCAAAGCCAGTTCCATCGCCAGAATGCCGCCAAGGGACCAGCCTAAAACTAAGCACCGGGACACCGCGTAGTGATCTAGTAGTGCTTCTAAGTCTGGCAAGTGATCCGCGATCGCAAACTCGGTTTGGGTTTGACTGCTGCCGTATCCCCGCAAATCGGGGGCGAGGGTGCGAAACCGTTGGGATAGGGGTTGCGTGAAGACCGATAGGCTGGCCCCAGAACCGGGATGTCCGTGCAGGCAAAGGATGGGAAACCCTTCGCCTGCTGCGTGGACGTTTAAAGTGATACTCTGAACTGGATTCATCAGCGGGCTAGCGAAAAGATTCCTTCACTTATTCATTGCAGCCGTATAGATGGCCGTTGCCTGATCAGGAAAACCTAAATCAAAGTAGCAGCCGTCAAACTGCTACCCTCAGTATAGATATTACAGTTTGGAGATTATGGGTAGACAGCGTGTTCTCTCAGGAGTTCAGCCCACGGGTAGCCTTCATTTAGGGAACTACCTAGGAGCAATCCGCAATTGGGTAGAAGGACAAAGCCAGTACGATAACTACTTCTTCATGGCAGACTTGCATGCGATCACCATTCCCCATGATCCCAAGACGTTAGCCGCCAATACCTACACCTTAGCTGCTTTATACCTAGCCTGTGGCATCGACCTTAACTTCACTACAATCTTTGTCCAATCCCATGTGCCAGCTCATGCAGAACTCGCTTGGATTTTTAACTGCATTACGCCGCTGAACTGGCTAGAGCGGATGATCCAGTTCAAAGAAAAAGCGCTGAAGCAAGGCGAGAACGTTAGTATTGGGCTGTTAGATTATCCGGTTTTACAAGCAGCGGATATCTTACTCTACCAACCTGACCTGGTGCCTGTTGGCGAAGACCAAAAACAGCATTTAGAGCTCACACGGGATATTGCCACACGGCTCAACTTCCAGTTCGGTGACCCCAAGCGATCAATTTTGAAGATTCCAGAACCACTGATTCGGCCGGAGGGGGCACGGGTGATGAGTCTGACAGACGGGACGCGCAAGATGTCCAAGTCTGATCCTTCAGAGTTAAGCCGGATTAATCTTTTGGACTCTCCAGACCAAATTCGCAATAAAATCAAACGCTGTAAAACTGATCCGATTCGTGGTTTGATTTTTGATGACCCAACCCGGCCAGAGTGCCACAATCTGTTAACACTCTATACATTACTTTCTGGTCAAACGAAAGCGGCAGTTGCAGTCGAGTGCCAGGACATGGGATGGGGCCAATTTAAGCCACTACTGACAGAAACAACCATTGCTGCCCTGAAGCCCATTCAAGATAAATACCAAGCCATTGTTAATGAAACTGGTTACTTAGAATCAGTACTGCGCCAAGGGCGGGAGAGAGCAGGGGAGATCGCCAACCAAACCCTAAAGCAAGTTCGTGAAGCGCTTGGCTTTATGAACTACCCCGCCTGAATCAAAGATTCAGAGCGGAGTTTCTGACACTTAATCTCAGCTAGTTGCTGAAACCCTCCAGTATGGTTGGGGACTTTGGTAGAGCTAGTTGATCCACATTTGAGGAGGTCAGTTCCTAACCCCCAATTGAGCATCACTTGAGCCGCCGCTACATCTCTGTTTTCTGTATATCCACAGGGGCAAATATGCATTCGTTGCTCAAGCGTCTTCTTCTATTGACGACCGCAATCCGGGCAAGTTTGGCTAGGTTTGACTTGTTGAGTTGGCACTTGAATGAATACCCCATTAGCCTCAACTACCTTGTACTCAACGCAACTTCTCAAGTAGCCCATGCCAGCGTCTAAGATAGACCGATTGAGTCCAGCCTTTTGATGTTTACCTTTGCCCTTAGCCTGGCGAGTCATGTTCTTTAGATTGAGTTTCTCTGTGGCCACCATGCTATTACAGCTACTAACCAGAGTGAGAAGTAGTTAACACTTGAAGCTGCAGCATCAGCGACATGTTTTTCTCGGAAGTAGTTTTGGATGATGTGCGGGTAGCGCTGAGTACTTCGTAAATAGGAACGGAGATTGTCCATCATCTGTGTCAAAGTCTTGGGCCGTTGTCGCCCAATCGCATTGGCTTTGACATCATGATTGAGTAGCTCATCCGGATTGAGCTGAGGGCTGGAGGAGGGTAACAAGAAGAGGCGGATCTGTTCTTGATGTTGCTCCAGCCACTGAGCCACCTGCTTAGAGCGATGCACCGGATGACGATCCACAATTAGGAAGACCTTCTGGGGGCTGCAGCGAATCAAGCGGCGCAGAAACTCCAGCATCACTTCAGCACTAAAACTTTGCTTGAAGAGCTTGAAAGATAACTTGCCTTGGTTGGTAATCGTCAAGGAAGTCTTGCGGGGGAGGATTCCCCCGCAGAGCTTCCGCGAGATCATGTTGCAGCCAAAGCGTTGTCCTGTAGCGGCAACAACGGGGGATTGACCTTTGAGACTATAAGAACACCCGGCTTGATAGTCTGAACGCACTCCCATCTCGTCGCCCCAATGGATGACTGCGTTGTCTTGCTTTGCTTGAGCGCAGATAGCTGGGTACTCTTGCTCTAGCCAGCGTTGTACCGCCTGGGGGTCCTGTTCATAAGCACGCCGCAGCGGTTTTTGAGGGGTGAGGCCCCACTGTTTGAGGTAGCGCCCCACTGTCCACACCGATACCG
>CADCWO010000206.1 GCA_902806435.1 uncultured Synechococcales cyanobacterium
ATCTACCGTTCGAGAAACTAGTCGAGGAGCTACAGCCGGCCCGAGACCTCAGCCGCAACCCCCTGTTCCAAGTGGTATTTGCACTGCAAAACGCTCCGATGGAGCAACTAACATTGCCTGGGTTGACGCTGAAGCCTGTGAAGTTCAATCCAGGTACAACCCGGTTTGACTTGGAGTTTCATTTGTGGGAGCGTGCTCAAGGTTTGAGCGGCTTATGGCAAGCGCCATCTATAGGGCTGAGTGGCTTCGTTGCCTATAGCACTGATTTATTTGATCGCGCGACTGTGGAGCGAATGGTGGGGCATTTTCAAGCACTTTTGGAGGGGATTGTTGCTAACCCAGAGGCGCGGATGGCAGACTTACCAATCCTCAGTGCCCCAGAGCGCCAGCAGCTACTGGTGGAATGGAACAACACTCAAGCTGAGTATGCACAAGATGCCTGTATCCATCAACTGTTTGCAGCGCAGGCGGAGCGAACACCGGATGCGATCGCCGTTGTCTTTAGTGACGAACAACTGACCTATCGAGTTTTGAACCAGCGCGCTAACCAACTGGCACATTATTTGCAACAACTGGGAGCGGGTCCAGAAGTTCTAGTTGGCCTTTGTGTGGATCGCTCCCTAGAAATGGTGGTAGGAGTGCTTGGCATTCTGAAGGCAGGTAGCGCTTACGTGCCTCTAGACCCAGAGTATCCCCGCGATCGCCTCAGTTTTATGCTCAGCGACACTCAAGTCTCACTCCTGCTCACCCAGTCGTGGTTGATGGAGCGAATACCTGAGTCCCAGGCTCAGATTATCTGCTTAGACAACCAGGGATTTTCTCAAAGTCAAGATATTCCTTGTAGTACAGTAACGCCTGAGAACCTAGCCTATGTCATCTACACCTCTGGTTCAACCGGCCAGCCTAAAGGGGTATTAATCCAGCACCGAGGCTTATCTAATGTCTGCCAAGCCCAAATTCAGGTGTTCAACCAACAACCACAAAGGCGCATGCTCCAGTTTAGCTCCTTAAGTTTTGACGCCTTTGTCTTTGAGCTCCTAATGGCATTTGGGGTGGGAGGTACCCTTTATCTCACTCCTCAAGGCGCACGTTTGCCAGGGGCAGCACTGGTCCAGTTTCTGCGCGACAACATCATTACCCATGCGATTCTGCCACCGGCGGTGCTGGCGGTTTTAGCCCCGACAGACTTACCCGCACTCCAAACTGTGATTACTGGGGGCGAAGCCTGTTCCAGCAAGATTGTCGAGCGCTGGGCAAAAGACCGCCAGTTATTCAACGCCTACGGGCCGACTGAAGCCACGATCTGGGCAACTGTGGCCCAATTGAGCCAGGGTAGTGGGAGGCCAACAATTGGCCGCCCGATTGCTAACACCCAAATTTATATTCTGGATGCTGATCTTCAGCCCCTCCCAATCGGCGTAGCCGGTGAGCTGTACATTGGCGGAGATGGATTGGCGCGCGGTTACCTCAAGCATCCGCAGTTAACGGTTGAGCGGTTTATTCCTCACCCGTTCTGCACAGCGCCAGGAGCCCGCCTCTATAAAACCGGCGATTTGGCCCGCTACCGAGAAGATGGCAACCTAGAGTTTTTGGGCCGAGTAGATAATCAAGTCAAAATCCGGGGCTTCCGGATCGAGTTAGGTGAAGTTGAGACGGTGTTGGCTCAGCATCCGGCAGTGCGGGAGGCGGTTGCGATCGCCCATGAAGATGCCTCGGAGGATAAGCGCTTAATTGCCTATGTGACGCTGATCGAACAAGATGCTCAGGGATTAGTACTGCAACAACTGCAAGCAGAACAGGTACGCCAGTGGCAGACCTTATACAACCAGACCTATCGCCAACCCAGAGATCGCGATCCTATCTTCAACACCACGGGGTGGAACAGTAGCTATACTGGGCAACCCATCCCAGATCAAGAAATGCGCGAGTGGGTAAGCGATCGCGTAGCGCAAATCCTAGCCTTAAAACCCGACCGGGTTCTGGAAATTGGTTGCGGCACGGGGTTACTTTTGTTCCAAATTGCCCCCTATTGCACGCAGTACTGGGGCACCGACTTTTCTCCAGTGTCGATCGACTACATCCAGCAGCAGTTAGCACAGGACTTGCCTCACGTGAAACTCTTTCAGAAGATGGCAACTGACTTTCAGGGAGTGGATGCTGCCGCCTTTGATGCCGTCATCCTCAACTCCGTGGTGCAGTACTTTCCTAACCTGGACTATTTATTGGATGTGCTGGAGGGAGCGATTCAAGCCGTTGCTCCCGGTGGGTATATCTTCATTGGCGATCTGCGAAGTTTGCCTTTACTGTCTGCTTTCCATGCTTCGGTGCACCTTTATCAAGCTGATCCTGCCCTAGAGCGATCGCAGTTGCAGCAGCAGGTCCAACAGTCAGCTTTTGAGGAGCCGGAGCTGGTCATTGACCCGTTATTCTTCTGGGCAGTGCGCCAACGCTTCCCCCAAATTAGTCACGTGCAAATCCAACTGCCACATGGTCACTCTCAAAATGAGATGACTCAGTTTCGCTACAACGTACTTCTGCATATTGAGACAGAACCCAGCTATTCAGACCCGGTATGGCTGGACTGGACCAAAGACGAGTTAACCGTAGCGAAGGTGCGCCAGCACTTAGAATCGTTTCAGCCAGAAAGCCTAGGCATTACTGGTGTACCCAACTCCCGCACCCTAGCAGCTATTCAAACGGCAGCGTGGCTAGCGAGCGCGCAAGGACCGAAAACAGCCGGGCGGATGCGCGAATTGCTAAGCCTAGCGGAACCAGGTGTGGACCCGCAAGCTTGGTGGGATCTAGAAGCACTCTCCTATCGGATTGACATTTGCTGGTCTGACAGGCCTGATTGCTACGATGTCGCTTTTGTCAGGTACGGGGTAGCAAGCGTCATCTCTATGCCTCTGGCCCAGCAAGTGCAGCATTCACGCCCCTGGAGTACCTACGCTAACCAGCCCTTACAAGCCCAAGCCGCTCGCCAGCTCCTGCCTCAATTGCGAAGTTACCTAGAGCAACGCCTGCCGGAGTACATGGTGCCCGCTAGTTTGGTGACGTTAGAGACGCTTCCTTTGACACCAAATGGGAAAGTAGACCGGCGTGCCCTACCGCTACCTAACTGGAATCCTGTGGCAGGAGCACAAGTTGCCCCGCGATCGCCGGTAGAGGAAACACTAGTCAAAATCTGGACTGAACTACTGCGGCTGAAGCAGGTCGGCATTCATGACAACTTCTTTGAACTGGGTGGCCATTCTCTGCTGGCAACGCAGATGGCTTCACGGGTGCGAGATACCTGTCGGGTAGAGGTGCCGTTGCACAGTTTGTTTAAAGCCCCAACGATCGCTCAACTTGCCACCGTGATTGAAGAATTGCAAACCAACAGTGCTCAAAAGCAAGCACCAGCGCTCGTGTCTCTTGATCGAGCTGCCCATCGTAGGGTACGGTCTCCTCTGAGCGGACAAGTGGCACTAGAAAGACAGGATGAAAATCCTGTTAGTTTGGAAAAACCCCTATCCCAGTCTCCGCTAGTTCCCCTACAACCTGCCGGTTCAAAGCAACCGTTCTTTTGTGTTCATCCAATCTTTGGGGTTGTTTTTCCCTACTACGAACTAGCCTGCCAATTGGGTAAGGACCAACCATTCTATGGGTTACAGCCCGCAGGGCTGGATGGGGAACAGCCTCCTTACACCTGTATTAAGGAGATGGCTAAGCAATATGTTAAAGCATTACGGGAAGTGCAGCCGCAGGGTCCCTATTTCTTGGGTGGATGGTCTTTTGGTGGTCTGGTCGCCTTTGAGATGGCGCAACAGCTAAAAAAGGCAAGCCAGCAGGTGGCGTTGCTGGCGCTGATTGACACTCAAGCTCCAATCGCTAGTAATCAGCCTTCTTGGGTAGACAGCCTTAAATTCCTTTTGACTACCGCACTCAGGTCTACATTGCCCTTCCTGCTTGACTACTTCTATCTGCTTACGGCACCACCTCGGCCCCCAGGAGATAATCGTGCTCTAGACTCTAAACAATCCAATTCTAAACTTCCAGGAATTGGCATCTTCAAGTCTTGGCGTTCCCGGTTGACATGGGCGGCTATTGTCAACTTGATGCCTGAGGAGTCAAAGTTGCGAGTGCTAGATGAGTTGGCAATTCTGCCGATGCTTCGCATTTTCTACGCTAATGGCCGAGCCGCATATAGCTACGTGCCAAAAGCCTACTCTAGTAGAGTAACTCTCCTGAGAACCAGTCAAGGTTCTGTACGTGAGCAAGACGCAACTTTAGGCTGGAGCGAATTAGCTGAGGCAGGCGTGGAGGTTCATCTAGTTCCCGGAAATCACCTAACCATGATCAGAAAACCCCATGTTCAGGTTCTAGCCAAACAGATTCAAGAGTGTTTGGCCAAGGCTGAGGCCACCTCAAGGAACGTCGAACTGTAATTCACGGCTTCTGTCTCAATCGCTGTCGTCTTCGTTTGACAAGCCAAAGGACAAAGATAACGATCAAGCCGATCCCAATTATCTTAGAACCGGGAGCAAGGTACTTTTCGACCAAAAAATAATTGTTACCCAAGGCATACCCTGCGTAAGCGAGTAGACTCGACCACAACAAGCTCCCCAAGGCTGAGTAAAAGAGAAACGATCCCAAATGCATCCTGCTAATGCCTGCTGGAACTGAGATCCAGGTGCGAATTCCTGGTACCAGCCGGCAAAAGAACACTGCCTTGCGCCCGTATTGGTTGAACCACTGCATGGACTTGTCTACGTCCGCGCTGGATAGCCCCAGCCATTTACCATGCTGGTCAGCAAAAGTTTTTAAGCGGTGCTTACCCAAGCGCTTACCGATGTAATACCAAGGCAACGCACCCAGCAGAGAGCCCACCGTGCCGGCAACAACAACTGAGGCGAAGTCCAGCTTGCCTTGAGCTGCGGTAAACCCCGCCAGGGGCATGATTAACTCCGAGGGAATGGGGGTGATCACGGCCTCCAAAAGCATCAGCGAAGCGATGCCCAAATAGCCAAAGGAATTTACAGTACTGGTTACCCATTCAAGCATTGGGTTCATGCCTTGCAGCTAAAGGTGTTAAAAGTAACGTTTGGTGAGCCCTGCCTATACATTATCTTGACTCTACCGGTTTCAACTGGTAGAGAATTGTTTAGGATAAGGACGCTATTGCTGAAGGCTGTGTGCCGCCATCAGAGCGTATCATAAGATCTTTAGGTCGTATATCCTGGTCATCCCCACTGTGCATCCGAAATTGCACTCCTGTTGACTAACCCGAAAACAATTACCCACTTGGACTCGCCCTCTTCTACAGCCCAAAACCACCTACTCAGCAGGATTGTTGCACCCGCTCTAAAGTTGTGGCTGCGATCGCAAGTCGAACAAGTTCAAGACCTGCAAGTGAAAGTTAGCGGGGGCGATCGCCAAATTCTAGCTGGCTACATCCCCCAGGTAGTGATTTCAGCCCAGAATGCTGTTTACCAGGGATTACATTTAAGCCAAATTCGCCTGAGTGGGGAAAACATTCGGATCAATCTCGGCCAGGTGCTTAGAGGCAAACCCCTGCGCCTACTCGACCCAGTTCCGGTTGCAGCAGAGCTACTGCTACAATCGGCAGACCTGAATGCTTCGCTTCAAGCCCCTTTACTAAGGAATGGCCTACATGAATTTCTGACTTCTTTGCTGTCGGTAGCAGGCTTGAGCGAACTGGCGAACTCCTCCGCTGTCCCAGTGATGTCTCTGCGACAGGTGATGATTGGCCCCGGTCAACTAACCCTAAGTACCCAATTGCAGTCTAGCCATGGCCACGCACTTTCCCTGGTGATTCAAACGGGTTTGCAATTGGCAAGCCCCCATGAGCTGCGATTGAAGCAGCCCCAATGGCTAGCTCGTCCTGGGTCAAGGGGGCTACCTTTGCCAGACCTAGATGGCTTCAAGCTTGACCTAGGTCCAGAAGTCAAGCTTGAAGAGCTGACGTTGGCATTAGATCAACTGACTTGCCGTGGTGAGATTACAGTCTTGCCTGCTGAATCCTAAGTCCGGGGCAATAAGGGTAGCAAGAGTGTCATAAAGTAATAGACGAGGGGAGCGGTAAACACGTAGCTGTCAGCCCGGTCTAAGATACCACCGTGTCCCGGAATCAGTTGTCCAGAATCTTTGACCCCTGCATCGCGTTTCATCATCGATTCGGTCAGATCTCCCAACAGGCTAGCAACGCCGATCAGCAGCCCTAGAGCAACTCCAGCCAGCGGCCAACCAGGCCAGTTGAGATACAAAGACCCGGCAAGAGCGATCGTTACGCTGCTCATCACCCCAAAGATTGCTCCTTCTACAGTTTTTTTAGGGCTAATTGCCGAAAGGCGCGTTCGCCCAAAGATTTTACCGACGATGTAGGCTCCGATATCTGCTGCCCAAATACAACTAAAAGCCAGCAGCGTCGCTGTTAACCCTTCTGGTAAAGCTTGTAGAGCCCAAGTGTCCGGCCAGTAGGCACCCAAAGGCAGCGTATGCGCACTGCCCAAAGAGCGCAATCGAATCCAGTAACTTGGTAGGTATCCGCCGTAGAACAGCCCCAGAATTGAGACGGAAATATCAGCAATCGTGGCTAGCTTGGGCTGAAACAGCAGGTAGAAGCAAATGGATGTACCGGCGATTGGAAATACAGCGTCCGCCAATTCCGTTGAAAGGGTAGAAATGACGAGCAAGATTTGGCTAACGACCAAGGTAGTCTTTGCCGCCGGAGCGATGCCTTTAGCGCGTGCAAGCTGAAAGTATTCTAGTTGACCTAGGTAGATAATAATGCCAAAACCAAGGGTGAAGGTCCATCCCCCGGCAATCGTCATCCCCAGAGCAAGGGCGATCGCAACAATTCCGCTGAGAATACGAGACCAAGGCATACCACGTACTTGTCCTGATGATTGCGATCACTAACCTGTTCTGTCGGTTTATGACCTCATTATGCTAGCTGGATCGTCCGCATGAATCCCAGAATTTAAGAGCATTGACTCTCTTTTAAAAAGCTGCCAGTGCAGCCGTTTCTAATCCCTTTTCACTTCTGGGCTGGATCAGATTCACTAGCTATCACCCTAAGGTAGTGGAGTTTTGGCGTTGCACAGTAGGAATATAGAAGCAACGTCCAAACTGCCAGCACAACCCAAATCGTCAAACACAAATGAACTGAGTAGAAGGCAAATAACCCTCTGCACAAGACTTTCTGCTACTTTAAGCCTCGGAGATTCTGGTAGCGCTGATTGATTGCTAGTCTACTATCTAAAGCATCGAAAGGTTTTGTTGTTTACCTAAATCAGCTTCCTGGTGTGAATTACCAGGTTACGAGGCTAACCCATTTCGCAACAGGAAACATACACAATGGATACAGCCAGATCCCTAGTTCTGCCAGCGGGCAACGAAACGTCAGACCTCAAAACCGGCTCAATCTTCTTTGTTGGAACGGCGACAGTTATTCTACGCTACGCCGGGTTTACAATCCTCACTGATCCCAATTTTCTCCACCGGGGGGATCACGTGCACCTAGGTCATGGTCTACGCTCTGTTCGCCAAACTGATCCGGCGATCGCGATTGAGGAATTACCGCCCCTAGATTTGGTTGTCCTCTCGCACATGCATGAGGATCATTTTGACCGGATAGCCGAGCAAAAGCTGGATAAAGCCTTGCCAATTGTCACCACTCCTCATGCAACAGCTAAGCTTCAGCCAAAAGGGTTTAGCGCCACCCACCCACTCAATACCTGGGAAACCCTGAATATTGCCAAGGGCGATAGCCGGCTTTGCATCACTTCGATGCCAGGTAGGCACGGACCTGGCATTATCGCAGCAGCTTTACCACCTGTGATGGGCAGCATGTTGGAGTTCCGGACAGCAACAGGGAAAACTACTTTTCGCCTCTACATCACCGGAGATACACTAGTCTATGACCAGATCAAGCAGATCCCGCAGCGCTATCCTGAGATTGACCTGGCCCTCCTCCATTTGGGTGGAACAAAAGCCTTTGGGATTTTGCTGACCATGGACGCCAAGCAAGGAGTGAAAGCGCTCAAGATTATTGCACCGCGCACCGCCATACCGATTCACTTCAATGACTACGCCATTTTTAAGTCTCCACTAGAAGATTTTCAAAAGGAAGTTAAAGCAGCAGGGCTCGAATCCCAAGTTAGGTACCTAAGTCACGGTGAAACTTACACTTTTGAGGTGCCTATCAGCTAGCCTTATTTCGTAATTCTGGAGTCAAAAAGCGGAGTGTGTGATAAATCCCAGCAGGCTAAGTCGTTGTATATTCCTGACGAGCTATGGGGGACTATTGCTTTTTTGGTTTGGAAATAAAACACTAACCCGATGTAGCGGCCAGTAGCGCAGAGCAGCCCTGCCGACAATCCGATCGCGTGGGACAACGCCCCAGTGGTGGCTGTCATAGCTGTGATTTCGGTTGTCCCCCAGCACCAGGTAGGAATTAGGCGGCACAATCGCTGGTCCCCACGTGTAGGTAGGTTTGGCGGCAATGTAATCTTCATATAACGGCTGCCCATTGATGTAAACTTGTCCCTGCTTGATCTGAATTTCCTCTCCCGGTAAGCCAATCACTCGCTTGATCAGTTTGAGATGGAAATTGCGCTGCAATAGGAAATCTGTGGGATTAAGAACCACATGTCATACCGTTGAGGGCTGTGGAAGTAGTAGTTAAGCTTGTCGAGGATCAATTGATCATTAATCTGGATGGTTGGCTTCATGGAACCAGAAGGCACATATCCCGCCTCTGCCACAAAGGCACGCACACCGCAGGCGAGGACAACGCACAGGGCGAGCGCCTTGAGTCCTTTATAAGAATTACGGTTTGAGCTTGAAGAGTCAGCAGGTTTTCTAGAGCGCCCAGTGCATCGCTGAAGTTTACGAGACGCAACAACTTGCGATCGCTTAGGCATAGCTAAAAACCATACCAGTCAGTCAATACTTCTCGGATAAGGCTTAAGCGGAGTCAAGAATCGCGAAAAGCAGTTGCGGTCGCTGAGTCTCTTGATTGAGGTGATGACGCTTCTTGGCAGGAAACTTTGACCTGGGCTTTTT
>CADCWO010000207.1 GCA_902806435.1 uncultured Synechococcales cyanobacterium
ACATAAACGCTTTCCTGGCTCACCGTCTGGTCTACGGTCGAGGAGATTAAGGCATGGCCTGCGGTCTTGCCCTGGCTGCTGTAGGTAGTAGAGACAAGTGCATAGTCCAGATGCAGGGGCTGGTCCAGGTAAAGGGAGGCTGTTTTGCCATCTTCATACTGGATGGTGGCAGTGCGCTCCTCAAGTCCTTTAACTACAAACTCATCGCCGTTGGTCTGGCCCAGTTCTTTGTTAGTGCGGGTCCACTTGAAGCGGTCCCCCACGGCCAGCTCAATCTCCTGCTGCTGGTAAACGGTCTTGCGGAACTTCATTGGGTCGATCAGGCGGCGGTTACCTACCAGGTCACTGAGCAGCAGCTTGTCCTTCTCGATAGCCTCCACCCGGTAGGGCTGATTCTTGTGTAGCCCGGAGCGTCTGTACTCGCGCACGGGCACCACCACATCTCCAACCTGGTAGTGGTGGACATAGCGGTTCTGCACACTGGATAAATCCTTGGACTTGAGCCTGGTGATGAGTATCTCATCCTGAGAAAGAGTCCCTTCCGCTTTAAGCCCGGCCCGAATAGAGTGCATGATCTGGCCCTTTTCCTTGTGGGTTCCGGCCAGGATCAAGGTTTGGGAGCGCTCCTGCGGGGTGAGTTGCAGGTATTCCTGGGCAATGGCACCTGTGCGCTCCTGCTGGTCATTAAGGAGCTGAATCCGTCCTATTGAAGATAGGTGAGTCAGGGCTTCAAGATGGTGTCCTGCCGCCGCCAGGTCAGCAGCCTGCTTTATCTCCGGGTTCTTCTGGCGCAAGGACTCATTCATGTAGGCTGTAGCGATGCCAGCGCTCAGCAAGCTTCTAAAGGGGCTTCCGGCTTCCACTGCGCTGTTCTGGCGGTAGTCCCCGACCAATGCGATCCGAACACCTTCCTCCCTGGCCCGTTTCAGTAGCTTGTAGCCATCCCTGGCATTGAGTAGCCCTGCTTCATCCACAATCCACAGTTGCTTAGGTTGTACTTGCTCTGGCTGCTTGGAGACCAAGAGGCTGGCGACGGTTTTAGCTTCCATCTCTAACTCGGTTCCCAGAACCTTGGCCGCCGCTCCACTAGGGGCAAAACCTTTGACTGTATAACCTTGGGCTTCCGCAATCGACTTGAGGAGCTTCAGGGAATAGGTCTTGCCTGACCCGGCGACTCCACTCCAGGCAATAGTCTGATCTTGGGTGGTGGCCGCCAGCCTCACTGCCTCTTGCTGTCCTTGAGTAAGGTGCTTATTTTCCTGAGCCAGCCGTACTCTTTGCGTCTCCAGCACTGCCTCCACTGTTTCAGGAGTAGCGATCGCTTCAACCTGCCCCTTACCTTGGAGCATCAGTCGGATGGTGGCAAGCTCCCGGTCCAGGGCTTTCTGAGTGGTGTAATTCTTATCAAAAGTCTTGATTAGTTCGGGACTATTAGCGATCGCTCTTTGCAGATCGCTGTAGCTGAAGTGCTTAATCTCAGAGAGAACAAACTTTTCGATTGCCTGTCGCTTGAAGGCTACCGTCCGTTCGGAACAGTGCTCAATGGCGACCTTGACTGCCTCTGCTGCTTCGAGGCTCACTTCTTCAGGTGTCTTGAGTGCTTGTGTAGGCTGCAGTGGCTGAGGAGCGGGGTGCTGAATTCCCAGTGTCAGCGCTTCATCCTGGGCCTGCCACCAGCCCCGCAGCTCCTCAAGGGGTAACTCTTTACCCTTGGGAGGCCGCTGGTAGAGTGCCGCCCATTGTCTCTCTTCAGCAGTCGCATCAGGGCCGACTAGGTTAAGAATATGTTGCCGCCGCTTCGAGAAGTGCTTTAGCTGCTGCTCGGTGTAACCCTTAATCTCAAACAGCTCTTTAGGGCGCTTCTCAATCTCATGCCCCAGGTTGCGGCACTCTTGGGCCAGTTCATTGCGGTAGATGGCTCCCAGCAGTAACTCGTTGCGAACGAGTTCTTCGTTCGTTAATGCTCGCCAGCGCCCATCGGGAAGTTGAGTTGCATTAATAATGACGCAGTGGGTGTGCAGTTGCGGGTCTTTCTCCCGGCTAGTGGTGTGATGGAACTGAGCAACGATGAGATTTCCAGTATTGACCGGGTGCTGTTTCTCCCCATCCCAGACTCTGGCCTGAGCATACTGCTGCTCAATAATCTTCAGTGTGCGCTCTACTGCTTGCTTGTGAGCCTCAATGAGCTGTTCGTGCCCTCCCATCAAAGCAGCAAGGCTGATACTCTTGGGGGCTGAGAAGGTGCAGTCATAGGCTGCCCGGTGGTTCTTCTTGTTGGCTTTGCCTGTCAGAAGTTGTTTACGGTCAGGGCTGTAGCCTTCCAGCAAGTTCTTGAAGGCTTTACCATCGACAGCTCCTTGCAGCTCGAAGTGTGCTGCTCCTGATTGAGACCATTGCGAGTGTTTCTTGGCCTCTTCATTGGAGTAGTAGTTTTCTTGCTTGAAGTAGTTCACCCCTTGAGCTGCGGTGATTTTTTTGATCTTAAGCATCAGGTGCCCCAGAGGGTTAATTGCCCGCAACGCTGGGCAGCCATCTCACAGTAATTACGGTTTAGCTCAATCCCGATCGCCCTGCGTCTGGATTCGGCAGCCACGTATAACGTGGTCCCAGTTCCAGCAAACGGGTCAAGTACAACTCCTCCTTCCGGGCAACCAGCCAAAATGCGCGATTAAAACGAGCACAAACATAAACATTGAATCTACTCCTCAAGCAATTGTTGAGTGAATGGAATTTATTGATTACGAAATTACTCAGTCAAGCAGGGTTAGCAGGTTTCTAATTCAAAAATATTAGACGAACAAAAAATTTGCCAAAACCACACCTTTCCTCATTTTCTAGGAAATTGTGAATTGAAGTACGAAAAACTCAATGCTCAAAATATAGCTCTAGAATCCAGGTATTGCTAGTATTTGAGTGGTATTTTGCTAAAAATTTTAGCGTCTGGTGTGGGAGCGACTGCGACCTACCTCCCTGGGGAGCCCAGAGGGGCTTGCCCTTCTGGAATAAGGAGGGCTTTTCGAGGCAATTTCCTTGTATTTACCTTGTTTGTACCTTACTTGTACCTTGTATTTACCTTACAACTTCCTTGTGAATTCCTTCTATCTACCTTATCCGCATTAAGTAGAAGTTGTTGAGAACTTAGAAGCCTATTTGAATGTGAAAATACCTTATTTGTGCCTTGTGAATACCTTTGATTTGCCTTGTAGCTTCCTTATCAATACCTTGTTGTTGTTATTTCCTTGAAGGTGCCTTATATTTGCCTTATTCGTGCCAATGACTTTCTCCTGCCAGAAATGAAATTGGCGAGTAGTATTTACTGAACCTGAACTTTTTGAGTACTGGCAGCTAGGTCTTTGCTGGGAACCTCAACAAAGTTTTACACAACAACATGTCTTTTCAACTGCAACTAAGAGTGATCTGAATCAACCGGACGGGAAAGTTCAGCTTGCTTTGATAACTAATTAGGAATATCTAGCGATGACGGATCTAACGATTGCCTACGATCCGGGGTCAACTTCGAGTCGGGCTTTTCATACCTTGAAGCCCTTCAAGCCGGAACTACTGCTAATGGAGTCAGAAGTGGCAGAGGTTTCGCCCCGCAGCGTCAAGGTCTATGAAGCTAACAGGCTGGGGAACCCCGCGCCAGAGAATGCTGCCTGGATTGAGTGCAAAGGAGAGTATCGCGCTGTCGGGTTTCTGGCCAAGAATCACTTCTGGGCAGATCTCAACCTGGCAGACTCCAAGCTCAAGCTAGCTACCTGGAAAGCGCTAGCGCTAATCGGTGCCATCGCATCTAAGAATGGGCTGCCCAATGGCTCAACAATTCGGTTTGGGGCCCTGTTGCCCTATGGAGAGTATCAGGACCGAGAACTATTTGAGCAATTCCTCACTTCAGCGATTGGAGGCTATCGCTTTCGCGGGGAGGAGCGTTCCTTTGAGCTAGAAAGTTTTGTCTGCCGCCCAGAGGGATTTGGCTTAGTGTCACGCGGGCGAGGACCTGGTGCAAGCCTGAAGGAGCAGATAATTGTGATTGTCATCGTCGGCTTTCGAGATGTGTCAATCTACGTGATGAACCGGGGCGTCATCACCAGGGGCATCAGTAAGGACATTGGCTTTAGCAAGTTTGTCGAAACTGTTCAGGCGCAAACTGCTGGGCTGAAAATGGATGTCTTGACAGCGGCTATCTGCAAAGCTGGCCCCAAGATTAGTGCCAGAGCCTTGGCTCATCTAGGGCGGAACCTCGACCCTTCCCTGCGCGATGCTGAAGTTACACAAATTAGAACCGCAATCGCAGTAGCACGGGAGCAATACTGGCTGATGCTCTCCAACTGGTTGCGGCACCACATCCCTGCCCAAAGCGATGAAGCGATTATTGGAGGTGGCACTGCTTACTACTACGAGCGCGAATTCACTACCTTTTTTTCGGGAGTCAAGCTGAACTGGTGTGCAGAACTAGAAGAGCAGATCAACCGCTGTTATATGCCTCAGGTTTCCCAGCATAGCTTGAGCTACCGGCTGACGGATGTCTATGGCTTTTTCAACTACCTTGTTGGTTCAGAGCGACCTACCGCCCATGTATAAGCAGTTTGATTTCCGCTTTCGCTATCAAATGAGTGAGAACTCCCCACACTCAACCTTATTTAGATATCTCTCCTCTAGAGATACACAGTTCTCCCAGCGTCAAATGATAGCTTGGGCGCTGTCTGCCTTCTGGTATCCCTTAGCCTGCAAGTGGTCAAAGCAATATTCTGAGGCTGACCTCAAAGCGATCGCTCGAAACGCTACTTATGAGCTGCAGCAGCAAATTAGCTTTTTGGTACACACGTTTGGGCTAGAGCAAGAGTTAGCGGTTCCAACGGTATCCAAGGAGCTAAGTGGCAGTTCTAATGAGACAACTCCTGCGGTTGGCCCAGCACGATCAGCAGCTTCAGCCCATCGCTTTGCTGGTAAGGATAGCGCTGATTCCGCAACTGGAATGCCGAAGCTGATGCAGGGTTCCGATGATGACGTACTAGACCAAATGTTTTCCTAGGAGCAACCACCATGCCTTACACCAAAGAAAGCCTAGCTACTGTTTACAATCTATCCCCAGAGGAGGTGGAGCATACCTTGCTTGCTTGTGATTTACCTCTGCAGAAAGCCGAGTATAACGATGATGAAATAGACAGCCGCTTTAAGCTGATCCGTTCCTACTTTGATCAGCAGCGGGTGGATAACTACCAGGCAGCAATGAACCTGCTACGCGATGAGCTTGCTCCTCAGCAACTAGAGAGCAACGCTAAGGAAAAAAAGCCCATCAAGGGCAAGAAAACTCCCGGCCCCATGACTCTCTCCCACATGCTTGTAATCACCTCTGAGCAGATAGGTAGTCGAGTATCCCTGATTCAAGCGGGTCAGCTACTAGAAGCGTGTGGCCTGAGGGAGCGGGAGGATGATAGTTACCCAGACGAAGAGGTAGCCCGGTTTGTTGAAGCTTGTGATATGCACTTGCGGCTAGGCAAACCTCTGGCAGAGGTGGCGGCCCACTTTGACGTACCAGTGGACTCTCATGCCGAGGTTTTAGAACTACTAGAGCAGATGTCGGGCAATCAGATAGAGGAGCTAAAAGCTAGCTTGATCCAGGCTAAGCAACAGCAAAACCAACAGTTTATTGAAGCATTCCACCGGATGACGATTCAGAAGCTGCGTCAGCAAGCAGAGTCCGGAGAGCTTCAGGCACAGCTGCAACAAGCTTGGAGTGGGAGACCAGTGGGAAACGGCTTCAACCTTCTGGCACAGGTCGAAGCCAGAATGGAGAACCAGAAACGCTTGCCTGGCTCGTAGATGAGTTCATCCAGCGACGGCTGCGGCTGGCACTGGATGAGAATCAGGAACACCTGAAGCTGCGGGAGCGCCATGAACAACTGTCACAACAGCAGCAGCAGCGGCGGCAAGCAGCCTTGATGTTCCTCAGCAAAGGGAGCCAGTCTAACCTGTCCTGGTTTGGGAGCTGGGTCTGGTCAGGCTTTGCTAAGCATTGGGCGTTACTAGGAATGCTGGTCCTAGCTGCACTAGCAGGGGCAGTAGCGGAGGCGAACGTTGCCTCAGCGATCACTGCCTGTCCTTCATCTAGAAGTATCTGCTACTTGCTACGGTGGGATAAATCCAAAGTGATATTGCCGGTGCTTCAAAAGCATTATCAGCCAGATAAAAGTAAGTAAAAGTTCAAAGGGCTTTAGTTAAGGGAGGTTAGGAAGTAACCAGTTGAAGGGCTGTATGGTGTTACTGAGTGCATCTACTTTTGTGAGGGAAGTAGCGAATCAAACGCTGCGATCACAAACTGAAAGGGTCAAGTGTATTCAAGTGCATCGCTCTACTGATTGATGCGGACCTGCCAGTACAACAATAAGCTCGAACCTATCAGCGTCAAAGACAAAATGAGTGGAAAACGCATTGTTATCGCAACGTTTGGATCTCTTGGGGATGTGCATCCAGCGATCGCGCTTGGGTTAGGGCTCAAAGCGCGTGGGCATGACGTTTCCATCGCTGTGAGTGAATTCTTTCGCAGCAAAATTGAGCTAGAAGGATTAGGATTTCATCCCATTCCACCCGAGCTGGGAAATCTTGAACCAGCGTTCATTGAGCGCATACTAGATGCTAAAACCGGAACGCAGACAGTTATTCGTGAGTTAGTGCTTCCGGTTTTGCGACAAACCTACAGCAACTTAATGCAGGCTATCCAGGATGCAGATTTATTCATTAGTTCAGACTTTGTCTTTGCAGCCCCGCTGATAGCTCAAAAAACAGGAATACCTTGGGTATCTTATCTTCTTTCTCCAGCCTCCTTTTTCTCAGTCTACGACCCTCCGAAGTTGCCGGGTTTCGTGAACCTGCCGCAACTGCCCTCTGTAGAGCGAGCGCTCAACCGTGCTGTGCTTCAACTGGCGCGGCTAACTACCGTCCAATGGTTCAAACCCGTTAGGCAGTTGCGGCAGGAATTAGGCTTACCACCAGGAAACCATCCGCTCTTCAAAGACAAGTACTCTCCGCATCTAGTGCTGGCAATGTTTTCTTCAGTTTTGGGAGCACCTCAACCCGATTGGATACCCCAGGCACAAGTGACTGGGTTTGCATTTTACGATCAACTGCTTCCCGGACAGGACCTTTCTGCTGAATTAACGGATTTTCTAGCGTCAGGATCGCCGCCTGTCGTGTTTACGCTGGGGTCATCCGCTGTGCAACGTGCAGGCAATTTTTACACCGAAAGTTTGGAGGCAGTCAAAGCCTTGGGCTGCCGAGCCATCTTCTTAGTAGGAGTAGAAGAATTTCAAAATGAGCTGCCAACGCCGCTACCCGAGGGGATGATCGCCGTAGATTACGCGCCGTTTTCGGAGCTATTTCCACAAGCAGCAGCGATCGTGCATCAAGGCGGAGTGGGCACAATTGCGCAAGCCTTACGAGCGGGTGTGCCCATGTTAGTCGTACCCTACGCATTTGATCAGCCTGATAATGCGACGCGTGTTGTTGGCTTAGGTGTCGCACAACAGATATCGCGAGAAAGTTATTGCCGTGAGCAGGTAGTGACGGCACTGCGTCAATTGCTCAACAATCCAACTTACAAGATCGCAGCACAATCCGTTAAAGAGCGGGTCAATGCTGAGGATGGAGTTCAGTCAGCGTGTGATGCGATTGAAAGAGCGTTGGCCAGGTTAAATTGCTGAATCAGCATCAATAGCAGGTTCAAGGACAGAGGCTCGAATAGAGGTATAGCATTAGCAAAGCAGTTGTTTCAGAAGTACATCCAGCACGTCTCCAAACGTAGCCCAGCTTGGATGCGGCCATGGGCATCAGGATGAATTGGCTATCTGTAGATATCCCTACGATGCCCAACCTTAACCACTACAATCATCAAACGCTTATCTTCCACCTGGTAAATAATCCGGTAGTCTCCAGCTCGGAAGCGTAGAAGCCCCTTGCTACTTCCTTGCATTGCTATCGCACCTGGAGGCCTAGGATCAAAAGCGAGGGCTTGAATTCTTTTGTCTACTCGCCTCCGCTCTTGAGCAGGTAAACGACCTAGCTCGCGCTGGGCACTGGGCAGAATCGTAACCTGATAGCTCAAGTCAGCCCCAGTTCCTGACGTACTTGTTCATAAGGAACAGGAACTTCTGCCGGGTCTGCTAAACGGTGCTCAGCTTCTTCCAGGTCTAAGCGATCTTCTATTAGCTCCAGTTGCTCAGCATCAATGACACATAGAAGGCCCCGCCCAACCCGCTCTAAGAACTCGGAGACAGACACCTCTGCTTGTGTGGCTAAGGATTCTAAGCCCTTCCATCCGTCATCGGTGACTGAGATACCATGCTTTTTCTTGGGTTGCTCATAATCCTGAGTGCGGCCATGACCCTTGCGCCTGCCTAACTTGAGGTTATCGAGACTATTCGGACTAATCTTGCCGCCACGCTTATTTGGCATGTACCTGATCCTGGGTATACGCGCTCCCATTCTAATCTGAAAAAAGGGGAAATTCGGAGAGAATTGGCTTGCATTTCCCATTAATTCCGAATATAATGGGATTAAGAAAAGGGAATAGGCAAGCAGAGCCAAGAGTCACTGCCGGAACTGGAAAATACCGCCAGAGGAGAGACCTTCCCATCGTGCAATGGATAGACGACCGTAAAGGAAACAGGGCAAACAACCCCTGGAAGGTGAGAGAAAAAGCTTTGCAAGTAAGGCAGAGAGCGAGTTCCTGATTGGCGTCGTGACCCGCTCTCGCAACTACCCCTAACCGAATAGGAGTCAAACACTATGGTATATGAACTTCAAATCATTGATGCTCACGGTGCCCCTGCAAGCGAGAACTGTTATCAACCTGAGCATGCCACGGACTTAGAGGAAAGCTACACCCCGAACATGAAGCTGATTCAGCGTGGGGAGCAGGACAAGCTGAGCCGAATACTGCCGCGCTTCCCAGCAAACCCTGAATACATGCGCGGCTACAAAGCCCCCTGTGCTCACTACATCACTGAGATCCAGGATGACGCCGCAGAGCGTAGCCACT
>CADCWO010000208.1 GCA_902806435.1 uncultured Synechococcales cyanobacterium
CACCTCACTTCCGCGGAGACTAGCCTGGGCGGACAGCAACCCGAAGTTAGCCTTGAAGGTAAGTTAACAATATTTCTGATTGATCTGTCCTAGCCAATTGTTGTATAGCCTGCCTCAAGAGCAGCATCGTACAGGTCGCCAAGCGGCTCATAGTCTTGAGATTGCACTAAATCATAGCGCCGGATCTGGGCCTTGACCATTGCTGCTTGCAATTGGGGATCGGGTTGTAAGAGTAGCGACTGCAAACAGTCAATAAGTTCTGGACCAAGATGTTGGGCAACCACCACCGGTGGCATAGGGCATGGCCCAATAGAGTCAGCAACCCGTAGACATTTTGCTAATTCTGGCGAGTTACGTAATTCCTCCTCTAATACGGTACTGTCGATCGCGGAACAGTCGGCTAACCCCTCAATAACCAATTGAATAGACCGTTGATGGGAGCCTGATTGAATAACTTTGTTAAAAAAGCGACTAGGATACTTCCCCTGAATCAGCCGGTGGCGCAGCAGGTTATAACCACTGTTTGAGCCTGGGTCATTGAAGCACAAGGTTTTGCCCAACAAGTCATTAAAGGTTTTGAAGTTACTATCAGCCTTCACAATCACCTCAGAAAAGTAGACTGGACGGTTTTGATAGCGCTCAGATTGCATCACGGGTGCAACTAGGGCCTCTAGTTGGGTGGGCGTCACTCGCTGATACTGCACGAAGGGAAGACCACAGATAAATGCCAGGTCTAGCTGGTCATGCTGCAGTATTGGGTCGGCAAGCGGATCACACTGGCTTTGCTCAAGCTGAGTTTCAATGCCTAGAACGCGCCCCAGGTATGCCCCAACTTCTGAGTAAAACCAGAATAGGTTAGGAGCCAGATAAGATACTAAACTCAGCTTGTCAGGTCTGTTCATCCTATGAGACAGCCGTCTTTGCGGGCCTATATAGAATCTGCTCTAGTGCTAGCTTGAGCTTAGGATACTGAAACTCGAAGCCGGAAGCTTGAGTGCGCTGCGGTAGAACCTGTTGACCTTCAAGGATCACCTTGGCAGCATCCCCTAACAGGAGTTCCAAGGCAAAGCTAGGGACGGGTAACCAGGAAGGTCGATGCAGCGTGTCGGCCAACGATTGGCAAAACTCACCCATCCGGACAGGATTGGGGGCTGTGGCATTCAGCACCCCTTCTACTTCTGGATGCGTCAAGGCATAAAGAATCAAGTTGACCACATCCTCTCGATGCACCCAGGAAAACCACTGGCGACCAGTGCCAATTGGCCCCCCAGCGAACAGCTTGAAGGGGGTGATCATCTGAGCGATCGCGCCTCCCATTTCCAAGACAATCCCCAAGCGCAGAATCACCAGGCGCACCCCTGCCTCTTTAACTTTCTGGGCTTCCGCTTCCCAGGTTTGGGCAACTTGCGCTAAAAAATCGTTCCCCGGCGGGCTGGTTTCTGTAAAAGTGGTGGTTTCGCTAGTGCCGTAGTAGCCTACGGCTGAGGTGCTGACCAATACCCTCGGCTGCGGTTCGGCTTGCGCAATTGCTTCTACCAGCTTTTGGGTGCCCAACTGACGGCTGGCCAGAATTTCTTGCTTACGCTCTGGGGTCCATCGTTCTCCAAACAGGGGCTCCCCGGCTAGATTGACTACCCCATCACAGCCCGCGATCGCGTTTTGCCAAGCGCCAGATTCCTTGGGTGTATAGACAATGCCTTCCACGTTTGGGAACTGCTCAGGCGGGAAGATCTGCTTTAACTTGCCAAGATTACGCAGCAAGACAAGGACCTGGTGCCCTTCTGCTTGGGCTCGCTCCACTAGGCGAGTGCCAACAAACCCCGTTGCACCTGTGATTGCTATTTTCATTATTGATCCAAACTAAATTGCGGCTAGGCTAGCGTTTTGAATCACTGTAATCCAGGCCATTTGCTTCAGCATAGCGATTCATAAACCGCAGAAACCGCTGCCAATGATCTTCACGCTCAATTTCAAACTTGCACTCCATCCGCTGTAACTCGTCTCCCTCTGGACCCGCAAAAATGAATTGTACAGAAGAGGGGCTGACAGTAATTTCGCCTTCAGAATCTAAAAGGCGCATGGAATTAGAAGACTTGCGGGTAAAGCTATTAAACCTTTCTAAGGCTTTCAACTGCTCGAATGTCATCAGCACCGTACGAGTATTAGAAAACCGCCCACGACGTAAACTAACGCCACTGAGTTCTTCCGAAATACCATTGAAAAATTCAATCGAGGGTGATTGAGCTGCCATCAAATTATGAAGTACTGCAGAGCACGGCTGCTCTAAGTTCTGAAAACAAGTATACAGAAGCAACCCGCAGTTTTGAGCGGTCCAGGGAAAGTAGTTACTGTCCGGAAGGACTGGCCGCAGGTTGAGGTGAGGGAGACGTAGCTGGCTCAAAGGTTTTTTCTGCCACAGCGCCCATCGCGCCCATCGCTGTAGGAGGGCCATTATTAACAATCATCACTCCTCCAGCATTACCAGCCCGCACAACTAGTTTTTGATCACCTGTCCAGGTGCGCTGGGTACCAGCTGGCAAAATTCCTTCAAATGCGGTTTTACCATCTACGACAACCTCTAACCAAGACTCCTGTTTAACGGTGACACCCACTTTTACCGGTTTTTTAGTTATAGCCGCTGTTGGTTTTGCTTTCTGGCCTGACAAAGGCTTAGACGCGTTTGTTGCTGGAGCAACAGTTTGGGCAGGCCGCGGTGAAGTTGCTCCACCACTTTTGGCGGACGTGATGGGGGGCTGAGATTGAACCGACGCAGTTGGAGTCGAGTTGCTAGTTAGACCAGGCCGATTGGTTAAGTACCGGAGGCCACTCGCTGCTGCAACGATTAAAACCACATAAAGCGCGTAAAGATGGATAGGCCGCAGCTGAGGAGACGCTACTTGATTCCAGTTGGAGGTCTTTCGGGACCGCCTGACTGCTGGAAAAGCATGGGCAAATTCTTCCCCATTTAAATCAAGGGCTTCCGCAAATCGGCGAATAAATCCACGGGTATAAACCGGCTCAGGGAGTTGCTCTAGCCTGCCCTCTTCAATTGCGTTTAGCAACCGGGGCTGGATCATAGTCTTAGCCGCGACTTGGTCTAAGGATAGGGATCTTTCTTGACGAGCTTGACGCAGTCGTGTACCCAGTTGCTTGAGTTTGTCTGCCAAATCTTGCTCATAGTCGAGCGCATTCATACCTGACACTCCTTCCTGATCACCCGGCTATTGCTATCACCGAATATTATGCCTATCAAATTTCGCAAAAATTCAAGTTCCGTCAGTCTAAGCGGCCGGTAGCTTCCCTGAGGTAACTTTGGTTCCCCTGACGGCTGTAGCTGGATAGGGCCAATCGCAGTCCGGTGAAGATGGACAACTGGACAGCCTAAGCGTTCAGCCACCCGGCGAATTTGACGATTTCTGCCTTCTCGCAGCACAATTTCTAAGTGGGTTTGGGGTTGGTTGCCCAAGCGCCGTTCTAACACCCGTACTTCGGCTGGCAAGGTGGGCCGGCCTGAGAGAATTATGCCCTCGCGCCACTGTTGGAGCACGGTTTCTGCTGGGTGACCCTGAACCCAAGCGTGGTAGGTTTTCGGAACGTGATGCCGAGGGTGGGTCAGGCAAAAGGTCAACCTGCCATCATTGGTTAGTAACAATGCGCCAGTCGTGTCACTATCCAACCGACCAACGGGATGCAGACCTACCTCTTGATAGGGTTGAGGTAATAACTCTAGAACTGTTGGGCGCTGCCACGGGTCATGACAGGTAGAAAGGACCGCGAGCGGTTTGTGAAGCAGTAGAGTAACTAACTCAGGACGATTAGCAGGTTGAAGTGGCTGCCCATCTACCTCAATATGATCAATCTCAGGATTGGCCTTCTGGCCGAGCTGGGCAACAGAACCATTCAGCTGTACCCGCCCATCCAGGATTAGCTGCTCTGCCTGGCGACGAGAGGCAACACCCCATTGGGAAAGAATTTTTTGTAGCCTTTCTGGCATGATTAATAACTTATTGGCCCAAGCATTTGCCGCTCATTCAGCATTATGACTAGAAATCAACTACTGATTGTAAGCGTACAGCGATTGATAGCAATGCAACCAACTCGTGAAACGGCAGCAGGTTATTGCGCGTAGACTATAGCTCTGAGTGCCTTTTCTAGAGACTAATAGGCTCTACTATCCTAGCTGCGATCGCTAGACAATAGTATAGTCGTCAGTTTCTTTAAAGGGTTGTAGAGGGAGCAGAATGTGTAGCCAAGCCCCATGAGTTTGCGGATGGTTACTGGCTTGCACTGAACCACCGTGAGCTTCAATGATTTGTTGCACGATCGCCAATCCTAAGCCACTACCTGTACTGGGGTGGACAGTTAGCGGTGTATCTGTATTAGCAGCATGGGCAGCCATGCTCAACTGCTGCCAGCTTAGCGATGAGCGCTGTTCATCAATTGCTGTGGCAGGAGGATCAACTACTTCTCGGGAACGGGCCGGGTCTGCGCGATAAAATCGTTCAAACACATGGGGCAAAGCCTGTTCAGGAAAACCAGGCCCCTGGTCAATTATGTCAATTTCAACTATCCGCCGAGCTCCTGCGGTTCCAAGGCTGGGGGCAAGGGTAACTTGCAGGCTGATTACACCAGCCGGGGGACTGTATTTAATGCTGTTGTCAAACAAATTGAGCAGTACCCGGTAAAGCCGGGCCTCATCCGCTGCGATCGCTAAGTGCTCAGGACCGGCATAATCGAGTCGTAGCCGCTTTTTATTGGCCAAGGGTTCTAGATTGAGCCATGCTGACTGGATTAAGCTGGGTAAATCTAGCGTTTTTAAGGCCAAGTCTTTCGGTAGCTTCAAGGCAATGCGACCGAGATCTAAGAGATCTTGCACTAAAGCACTGAGACGAATTGTTTCATTCAGCAGGCGGTCAACCCAGATGCGAAGCGGGGAATCTAGGCGGACCTGTAAGGTTTCGGCTACCAAGCGAATTGAGGTTAAGGGGGTTTTGAGTTCATGGGCAACATCTGAAGCCCAGCGATCGCGCTCTTGGGTCAAGGTAACTGCCTCTTGCCGATTCTCGATATAGATACCCACATCACCTCCCCCCAAAGGAAAGGCATACCCACGCAGAGGGTACTGTTGAGGTACCTTGAGGGCATCAGTGCTACTGGGATGAAAAATCCAATCTTTCTGGCAAGGCTTTTGGACTGTCCGAACTTCCCCAATCAGCCGATCCAGTTCGTAGGAGCGAACCAACTCTAGCAACAGCCGCCGCTGACTTTGCTTGCCGGGGTCAATCCCCAACAGCTGGCAAGCTTGGAAGTTACTCCAGGCTAGTTGGTTTTGTTCATCCACTTGCAGGTAGCTGAGGGGGGCGGCCTGAAGAATCTGTTGCCAGGTTTGTAGCTGGTGTTCTAATTGGTAATTGGTTTGCCGTTGCTGGTGAACCAGTGTCGCTAGCCGCGAGATAGACCTGAAAGCAGAGGGGGCCGGGACAACCTGGAGATCTTGCAAAATCACCTTAAGCTTTTGCTTAATACGGGCTTGATACCATACCCAAATGCTTAACCCAATCGCCAAGCCGGATAAAAACCATAAAAGCTTCACGGGCTGATGACATTCCCTGGCATTGTTATCTTTGCTGCGCCAACCATTGCTTCACCTAGCCAAAGCGATAGCCAAACCCACGAACCGTCAGTAAGTACTCAGGGTGACTGGGATCAAGTTCTATTTTTTCGCGCAGCCAGCGAATATGAACATCCACCGTCTTGCTATCCCCAATAAAGTCAATTCCCCAAATTTTTTCCAGCAGTTGTTCTCGCGACCAAACGCGCCGCGGATGGTTCATAAACAGCTCTAAAATTCGGAATTCCTTAGGAGAAAGGTTGGCCTCAACCTCGCGGACGATAACGCGACACTCGTTGGGATAAAGAACAATCTCTCGAAACTTCAAGCTGGTTGCCGGTGAAACACCTATCCTTTGACGCCGTAATAGGGCACGGCAGCGGGCTACCAACTCCCGCATCCCAAAGGGCTTTGTCAGGTAGTCATCCGCTCCCACTTCTAAACCGACCACTCGATCCATTTCACTACCCTTGGCACTCAACATCAAAATTGGCGTACCACAACCCTCGCGCCGGATCACCCTACAGAAATCTAAGCCGTTGACAAAAGGCAACATCAAGTCAAGAATTATCAGGTCTAGGGGCGGCCTGTTTTCGGAATTGGATTGAGAAATGGTATGGACGATGTCTAAACCACGGCGGCCGTCTGCCGCTGTGAGCACCTCATAGCCCTCCTCCCTAAGCGTTAAGGCAATCGTTTCGCGGATTAACTCTTCATCTTCAACAATCAAGATCTGCCCTATTTGAGTGTTGTTCTGGCTGGTAACAGCAGGCGCATCGACGGTTAGCATAGAAGGCATTTAAACACCACAGGCAACTGAGACCGATCTTATCATTCGACCTTACTGTCCAATTTGCTCTAGATCGGAGCTTAACTAAGGGATAACGAAAGCTTAATTAAACAGGGTCAGCCAGAGGGGAATCAACGGTAACAGAAGGATTGTACTAAGGGCAATACTACTGGAGGCTAATTCTCGATCTAGGTCATATTCTTCCGCCAGAATCAAAGTAGCAAAGGCTGTTGGCATCCCTGACATGAGTACCAAGACTAACCGAGGTTCCCCTGTCAACCCTGTCAGGGTGGTAATGAGCCCGACAATGAGTGGTAAAACCCATACTTTGAGTAGTGCCGGCATCAAAGCAGATTGTAGACTTTTGAACCCCTGGAGTTGACTAAGCCGCATCCCAGTTAGCAAAAAAGCTAAAGGAATCACTATCCAAATGGCTGCCTTTAGGTTTGACTCCAAATCCAACGGCAACGTTACAGGACGACTGAGTAGTCCGGCAATAAAGGCCCACAGCGAAGGAACGCTGAGCACATCTCGCAACTGAAGCCACCAGTGGTTTGTGTCTGGGGAGCGGCCAAAGTAACTGGACAGAAATACCCCTAAGCCATAGGTGCCGAGAAGATTTTGGGTGATGGCATAAAAAACTGCCCAGCCCAGGTGAACATCGCTAATCAGGACGGTCGCGATCGCTAACCCAATAAAACCCGTGTTCCCCAGCATCGAGCACAAGACAAAACTTCCCTGGCGCGCGGGTTGATTGGGGTACAAAACAAGTAATGGCTGGGGAGTGGCGTCTTGACCGGTATGGGATAGCGAACCAGCTTCAGCAGAATTTGACCGCAGCTTCTGCAAGCTTAAGAATGCTAGACCCATGCCAATCAATAAGGAAATCCCAGTCCAGAGGGGAGCCAGCCAAATGAGTGATGAAAAGTCTGTTTGGCGGGCCAAGGCAAAAATTTCGACTGGGATACCTACCCAGTACAACCCACGACCTAGTAAGTGCGGCAATGCTAGGGGCAAAAAACGAAACAGGACTAGACCTAATCCTGTCCATAACAGCAGGGGAGTGTAGGCCCGCAAGAGAACATCGCTCATGAAGCAATACTATGAACGGACCAGAAATGCGGCACACTCAACATGGGCTGTTTGTGGAAAGAAATCGGCTGGTTGGACGCGGGCTAGACCATATCCCCCTTCACAAAGCAATTTTAGATCCCTGGCCAAGGTGGTTGGGTTGCAGCTTACGTAGACGATTCGCTGTGGTTGCAGTTGGTTAAGGCAATCAATCACGGCGCGATCGCAGCCCTTTCGGGGTGGATCTAAGAGCACCACATCTGGCGTTAGTTCCAAACTTGGTAGCAGATTTTCCACGGTTCCTAAACGAAAGCTGGTATTGGTAATGCCATTCAGCGCTGCATTGTGATTGGCTTGTTCCACCGCTGTTGGCTGTACCTCCCAGCCAATTACCTGCTTAACACGCTGCGCTAGGGGTAAGCTCAATGTGCCAATGCCACAGTAAGCATCGACAACGGTTTCCGTTCCTTGCAGATCCAGTTGTTCTAGAATGACCCCTACTAGGGCTTCTGCCTGTTCTGTATGGACTTGAAAAAAAGTATCAGGGCGAATTTGAAACTGAAGTCCGGCAAATTCTTCCCGCAGGAAAGGCTGCCCAGCAATGCAGCGAGTTTCTGGCCCAAAAATGGCATTAGTGCGCTCCCGATTGTAATTGAGCGATACTCCGACAAGATTGGGGTATCGTGCCAGCCACTCCCGTGCTTGCGCTTCGATGCCTACTAAATTCCAGTGCCGCGCGACCAAGGTCAACAGGATTTCTCCGCTGCGACGGCCAATCCGCAGCGCTAAGTGCCGCACTTCTCCCTTGTGGTGCTGCTCATCGTATACCCGCCAGCCCCGCCGCTGAATATCCCCTTTAACGCCTCTTAGCAGAGGATTGAGGCGTGGGTCTTGGACCGGACACTGGTTGAGGTTAATTAAATGATGTGTCCCTTTCTGGTAGTACCCAGCTTGGACCACCTCACCCCGCTGCTTGGAGGAACCCAACGGATAGGTTGCTTTGTTGCGGTAGCCTAAAGGGGAATCAGCCGCAAGCACTGGATCTACGGGCGGTTGGCTCAGCCCCCCAATTCGCTCTAAGGCTTCTATAACTTGCTGCTGTTTGGCAGCCAGCTGGTACTGGTAATCAACGGGTTGCCATTGGCAGCCGCCACATTTATCTGAAACGATACAACCTGGTCTGATCCGGTGGGGGGAAGCTATGAGAATCTGCTGCAATTTGGCGTGGGCATACTGGGGTTTAACACGCACCAGCCGCACTTGGACGCGATCGCCAGGAACAGTGTCTGGCACAAAAACAACCCGCTCTCCCCAGCGGCCTACCCCATCACCGCTATTGCTGAGGTCTGCGATCGCAACCTCCAATAACTGGCCCTGCTGCCAGGATTTTTCGCTTGCTGTGGCAGTTGACTCAGACTCAATTTCAATATTTGGGTTAGCA
>CADCWO010000209.1 GCA_902806435.1 uncultured Synechococcales cyanobacterium
GGCATTATTCGGCAATTTTACCAGCCTAACGATCAAGCTCACCCGCCGTGCACACAAAGCCACCGCGGCTGAGTCTCGCGCATGAAGGCCGCACTGTTGGGATCGGGTCATTGCGTAGTTTCCAGTCGTTTTACCGCTTCCAAAGCTCCTGGGGCTGAATATGAGCACATTAACCAAAAGGAACTACCGTATTCACCCCGTAAATCTTGCTTAAGGGTTTGCAAAACGTCAATATCGTTGTCTACTGCAACTAGTACAGGCTTAGCCCTGGTTGACTGACAAAACTAATCGGCACAGTAGTGGTACGTCTGTATTTTGAACTCTAGCCGATAGGTGCGGTGGTCATGCTGTCTTCGGGATGCTATGGCGGGTTCAGGGTCTTGAACTTGAGTCAAGCAGACCGATTGAATCAGCTGCCAGCCTTGCTCTAAAGCAGTTTTGACCCAGTCCCACCCGATTCTGAAATAGCTGTTGCCGCGAAACCAATGAGGGTCAACCCAGCGGCGATGTCCCGACTCTACGACGGCGACACCTTGGGCGGTGACATAGAGGGTGGCGACGGCTAGGATAAACCACAGGCGAGAGAGGGCGCAGACAGAGCGAATCTCGGATTTCTGGAGATTCCAGCCATTGGACTGGTCATCGAGAAAGCTCTCCTCGATGTCGAAACGTAAACCGTATTCCCGGAAGGTTTGCAGATTGGTGGGTTCATCGCTAACAATGGCCCAAAATTCACCGTTGACGTTGTTGTAGCCCATCGCCACATGCACCGGGCCATACCACTGCTGTTTGTGGAGCTTGACGGTGTGAAAGCACCGGGCCTCACCGCGCTGAAGATGAAACGTCTTCAGTTGACGCCAGCCTTTACCCACTCGCCAGATCCAAGTGTCGCGCTTCAGCCGAATCCGATAGTGCCATCCCAACTCAGTACTCATCGTCCTGATTGCCTTGATATGGCCAAAGCCTCGATCTGCCAGCACCACAACCTTTACGTTCTGGGGCAATCGGTTGGCAGCTTGGTAGAGCAGCTCTCCATACTCGCTAAAGGCCACAGAGGCACTACGTCGTTCTAAAACCCGCCACACGACAGGTAAGGCCCGGCCTCGATACACCACCGCTAGGCGAACCAGACAATACTCGTCCCAGTACATTGAGGTGTCTAAGCTCAAATAGAGGTATTCCTCATCCCAGGTCGCCAGTGCTGCTTGAATCAGCGGTTTGTACAGCCGATGGACGTTGATGCGGCTGTTATGAAGCCATCGACTGACTCGCCGTTGTTTACTTTGAGCCTGATGTCCCCGACAGGGCAAGTAGGGCAACCAGCGCGTTAGACTCACCTCGCCCCGTTGGAGCAAGGCTGCCACCATCCATAAGCAAGTCGTCAGATGTCCTCGATGCGCCCAGGGCACCGATTGACCCAGCCAAGTGTTCAAGGCATGGTAGAGGGGGGAGTTTTTTTCACAGTGTTCACGCTTTTGAGTGATATCTAAGCTTAGAACGCTGGCTCCCCCATGACCCCCTTCAATTCCTGAAATGTCTGTGCAGCAAGGCGCTCAGTTACCTACAGTCAACTTTTGTCAGTCAACCAGGTATTTCCCTGTTGGGGTTAAGCATCGCTATACCTGCAAGTAAAAGGAGCGATCGCACTGCTCAACCGCAGTTGCGAGGAACGATCTCTCTGCTAAACAGCCCCATTATCCTCGTCTTTAATTAGAAGTGTCACCAGTCATTAGTGGGTCATACTTGACGTAATCGCTGCCACCTGCATGAACAAACCCATGTTCAGATAGCCACGCTTCTGAGGCTTGGAGGTTGAGCTGGTAGTCGTCAGAATCGGTAAACTCTTTAAGTACTTGACCACTGCTTGTATTCACTTGAGAACCCGTTCCATTTGCATGACAAATTAGGGTTACTGTTGATTCGGTCTTTTGGGTAGCCATAAAATACTCCTCACCTCAATGAAAATATTCTCATTTTAACTTTCGTTTATCCTTCTACAAAGCAAAACCTTGCTTAGCTCGACTTTATCCATTTTGAAGAGGAGGAAAGGTAGCAAGATCAGGACAGCGTTGTTTGATTTCTCCTGATGAACTTGCTACCCAAAGAATTTCTGCCCTTGATCTTAACGTTTGCCCCCCTATTTTCCAAACCTGTGTGGGAATCAGCCATCGTGCTGCTGGTGGGTGCGATTCTAGCACCTGGGAAACGAACGGTCAGTGCGATTTTGCGAGTGATGGGGTTGCAGCATGAGCACCATTTTCAGAATCATCATCGGGTGCTCAGTCGTGCTGTATGGTCCAGTCGTCATGCCAGCCGATTGTTACTCCAGCAACTTGTCAGTGTCTTTGCACCAGGTGGGGTGTTAGTGATGGGCATTGATGACACCATTGAGCGGCGACGGGGCAAGCGGATTACGGCAAGAGGCCTCTACCGTGAAGAGCGTCCGTTCGAGTGATAGCTACTTTGTCAAAACCAGTGGGTTGCGCTGGCTGAGCCTGATGCTACTGGTAGATATTCCTTGGGCACAGCGGGTCTGGGCACTCCCGTTTTTCACCGTTTTAGCACCCTCCCAGCGGCATGACCAATCTCATGGACATCGGCATAAAACCCTTACTGACTGGGCACGGCAGATGTTGACTCAAGTGCGGCGATGGTTACCGCACCGGGCGATTGTCTTGGTTGCTGATAGTACGGCAAAAAGCGGGGGAGGATTCCGCCGCTTTATTGCCTTAGTTTTGCCGCACTGGAATTGCTGGAAGCCTTACGGCAACTATCCACACCTGTTCATGTTGTGACGCGATTACGCCTGGATGCTGCCCTTTATTATCCTGCTCCTGAGCGTCAAGCGAAACAGATGGGTCGTCCTCGTAAGGTTGGCAAACGACTGCCCACCCTCAAAGCATTGATAAATAACCCTTACACCCCCTGGCACACGGTTGTGGTTAAGGATTGGTATGGTCATGGCGACTATGCCTTAGAAATTGTCTCGCATACAGCGGTGTGGTATCACACTGGACTACCTGCTGTACCCATTCGTTGGGTCTTGCTCAAAGACCCTAAAGGTCAGTTTCCACCCCAAGCACTTCTATGTACAGATACATCGGCTCAACCCAGCCAAACTTTGCATTGGTTCCGGCAGCGCTGGCAACTCGAAGTCACCTTTGAGGAAGTTCGAGCACACTTGGGGGTTGAAACGAGAGCGGCAATGGTCTCCTCTAGCTATTCTCCGAACCACACCTGCTCTATTGGGCTTGTTCTCAATCGTAGTGATGTTAGCTCATCAGGAGCAACTTCAGCATCCTTTTGTTCTTCCCAAAGCAGCCTGGTATCAGAAGCTGCAACCAACTTTTGCTGATGCCCTAGCGCTTGTCAGACAGCAGCTTTGGCAGATGCGGACTTCTCAAATGTCGGCTGTGGAATCAGACACGGTTAAAGTTCCCCGTCACCTCTTCAACGCCTGGTCTGACTTGCTGTGCTACGCAGCCTGATGGATAAAGTCGAGCTAAGATCCAAACGCGCTACTAAGGGGTTGGCAAACTTGGACAGGTTTAGAGATGGGCCGCTAACCTGAAAGACGCAAAATGAAGTCCAAACAAGATCAAAAGTATCTGAAGCTAAGTTCTAATCCGTTCAAGGTAGGATTTGAAATTTGGTGGTGGATGATACTTTTTCAGTCTGGGTTGGCATTTCCCTTTAAGTACTACTCAGCTTTTTGATGGGCTTAGGTAACAACTAATCCAACCCTCCCACTACTCTTACCGCTCCTGAATCTTCCTCCTTCCTCGTAGCTTAAGAGTTCTAGCAAGAAAACTTGCAGGCAGCCTGCTGCTGCTCAGTCTGTGGTCTTGGTTAGCGAATAGGGCACTGCTGTGGCACGATTACTAAATGTCATCGGCATCACCCTAGAGGAACCTGAAACTGTGGCAACGCGATCGCAATCTTGGCTGAAAGTTTTTCTCCAACCTAAAATGGCTGCCCTTTTACTGTTGGGCTTTTCGTCGGGCTTGCCGCTCTACTTGACCACAAAAACCTTGCAAGCCTGGTTAACTGACGCCGAGGTCAGTTTGACGGCGATTGGATTGTTTAGCTTGGTTGGTTTGCCCTATTCACTGAAATTCCTTTGGTCACCATTGGTAGATCGCTATATACCACCTTTTCTTGGGCGCCGCCGGGGCTGGCTGGTCATTACGCAAGTTGGATTACTGATTGCGATCGCTGCAATGTCCTTACTTGACCCCCGGCAGGCCCTCCAGCCCTTAGCCGTTCTTTGTATTGTTGTCGCTTTACTCAGTGCCACCCAAGACATTGCTGTAGATGCCTACCGCACCGATGTTCTAGCAGAACCGGAAATGGGCACAGGGGCAGCCGTTAACGTTTTAGGGTATCGCATTGCCTTACTGCTGACTGGGGGTTTAGCCCTGATCCTGGCCGATCGCCTGCCTTGGCAGACGGTTTATCTATTGATGGCAGCTCTAATGGTGGTTGGTGTAGTAGCAGCAGTATGGGCACCAGAACCTGTGTTGCGCGATCGCCCCCCGGAATCGTTAGCTGATGCCGTGCGTTTACCTTTTCTGGAATTTTTTCAACGCTCTGGTGTCCGGCAAGGAATTCTCCTTTTAGTTTTTATTGTTCTTTACAAAGTTGGTGACGCCTACGTTGGCAATATGTCAACTCCATTTCTACTGCAAGCAGGGTTTAGCAAAACAGCGATCGGGGCAATCCAGGGTGGCTTGGGACTTTTGGCTACGATCGTTGGTGTTCTCGCAGGCGGGGCTCTTTTAACTAAACTTGGCATCAATCGTTCTCTGTGGATATTTGGAGGGTTACAAGCGATCAGCAACTTGGCTTACTACTTTTTGGCCCAAGCTGACCAAAATTATCAACTCATGGTCGTGGCGATTAACATTGAAAACTTTTGTGCCGGGCTAGGGACTGCCGCCTTTGTTGCCTTTTTGATGAGTCTTTGCAACCAACGCTTTTCGGCGACGCAGTATGCCCTACTTTCAAGCCTATTTGCTGTTAGCCGAGATGTGGTGTCTGCTCCGGCAGGTAGGTTAGCTGAAGCGACAGGTTGGCCCTCATTCTTTTTAGTTAGTCTAGGTTTAGCCTTACCGGGGCTACTTCTGCTACCCATCTTTGCTCCTTGGAATGCGCGCCATGTTGTGGCTTCTAGACCGGGGCTTGATGACCAAGAGCAAAATCAGTTGTAGGATGAGAATAAGTTACAAAAATTTATTATTTGTATTTTGCTCCTACCATGGTTTTCTTTCGTCAGAACATTGCGCCCTTCCTAGTCGTCCTGGTTTTTATCGTGGCACTGATAGCCGTGAGTGCGCGGATTTTTATCCCTGCAGATATGGCTGCTCCAGCACCGACGGGTGAGGTGACTGCCCAGGATGTCCGGGCTAACATTCCTACTGCGTCTGCACCCATGGCTCGGCTATCTCCCGGTTTATCCGTCTTAATCAATGGGCTGCCGGATGATCTAGCACTATCTGAGCAAATGTAATCGCTCTCTCGAATGTCCGTAAATAGAACGGCATTATTGATACCTGGTTACACGATCCGGCAGGGCTCTGCGAAGGATCAGGCATTACTGTTGAATTTTATGCAGCAAGCCTACCAGGAGTTTGCTCCTGACCAAAGCATTGACCACTTAGCGCAGACGATTGAGCAGCACCTGTCTGCACAATCACCTTTGTGGTGGGTAGAAACTTCGACAGTTACTAGTTCTCCTGACCCAAAGTCAGTGGTAGCCTGCCTCTGGTTAGGGGTTGCCGTGGATCAGCTACGGGGCGGCAAGCGCCATACTTACATCTTTTTACTCTACGTTGCGCCTGTTCACCGTCGCCGAGGCATTGGATCGGCCTTGATAGCTCAGGCTGAAAACTGGGCGAGATCAAGGGGAGAACACCAAATAGGGTTGCAAGTTTTTCTATCTAATCAACCAGCGCTAGACTTCTACCGTAGCCTGGGGTACCAGTCTCAGGCTGTTTGGATGATTAAGCCGTTGTCTGCGATTGATAGCTATAGCAACAGCCACGATTAGGACGTCAAGCTCATGATCCCCGAGATGTGATGGACCATGAGCTTGATCTAGACACTTACGGATATGAGTTTTGAGCCAGGACTAACCTCGCTCAATTTTGTTGAGTTTAAGTGTGTAGGGGGGCAAATACATCATGGTGAAGGAAGCTATCAGATGTTGGGTACACCCAGCCGCGATTATGTTGAGTTGGCCCTGACGCCGTCCTGACTTGAGAGCATGAAAGCGCTGCCCCACGCATTCCAACTATAGGTGCAATCGTCGCGCTGATCCGTCTCAGGCTTATCCACATGCACCACCTGTTCAGAGGTCAGCAGAGTCACTTGAAGGAAGATTTGCCGTTTCGCTTCGTCCCGATCCTGGTAGCCATAGGCCTTTTTTCGCATGAATCTTTTTTGCCAGCCCCGGGAGATAGTTCGAGTACTAATCTGGTCTTCCCACAACTGAGCCACCCGGCTTACCTCTTATCCCTATGAGCTTGGAGAAAACACGAAATTTGTCCCAATTTGTAATTTTGTGCCCATTGTCAGTAGGTTAATTTAGCTTGGCTTGAAAGTCTTCTGTTCTAGCTGCCACTTCGGCTATAAGTCGTACGCCTGCGGCGGGGCGTAGCCCTAGGTGTTGCGACTGATGCCGAATAGCTCACTCGCTTCACTTCTTAAGCCCATCTAAATCGATAGCTTAGATAACCTTCTGGCTTAAGTCGTAGCTATAGGGTTATGCAATTTTAGTATCAAGATTGTAATTTTCCTCTAGATTCTGTCTTAATGCTGGCAATAACCACACCTCCCTAACTCAAAAATCTATTATTGAGTTGGCTTCTAGGATTTGCGCAATGATTCTGACTGCTGTAATTCCTTGAGAGTTGCGTTTCCTGTGCAGAATAGGACGGTAGTAATTTCGGCAATTAAGACATCCACCAGGTTATACACGCTGTCAACCGATTCATGGGCTGCTTGTAAGAAAGGCCATGCCATACCAGCAATATCTGCCCCTAGCGCGATCGCCTTGGCAGCTTCTAAACCGTTCCGCAATCCTCCAGAGGCAATTAGAGGAATGTGAGGATCAACGGCTCGAATCTCGGTAACACACTCCGCTGTTGGCAGGCCCCAATCCCCAAAAGTTTGACCTAAACGGCGCTGATGGGGATCTTCTGCCCGTCCACCCTCAACTTTGGCCCAAGAGGTGCCCCCAGCCCCAGCAACATCAATCGCTGCTATCCCTACTTCAATCAACTTCTGGGCCATGACTGCTGAGATTCCATTGCCCACTTCTTTTGCAATCACAGGTACAGGCAACTTCTGGCAAAGGGTGGCAATTTTGGCTAGTAACCCCTGAAAGTTAGTGTTTCCATAGGTTTGTACACACTCTTGCAGCGGGTTTAAGTGCAAGATTAAGGCATCTGCCTCTAATAGGTCCACAACTCGCTGGCATTCTGCCAAACCATAGTCGTAGTTGAGTTGCACCGCCCCTAGGTTCGCGAGCAGGAGAATATCGGGAGCCTGCGATCGCACTGCAAAAGTGGAGGCAACCTGGGGATTCTCTACCGCAATTCGCTGGGAACCCACACCCATCGCGATCTTGTACTGCTGTGCCACTTCCGCCAACCGAAAATTAATCGTCTTTGCCAGCTCTGTACCACCGGTCATGGAAGAGATTAATAAAGGAGCACCGAGTTTTTTTCCTAAGAAAGTGGTTGCAATATCGATCTTGCTGCGGTCTAATTCCGGTAAGCAGCAATGGGTAAAGCGGTAGCGTTCCAGGCCATGGGTAACACCAGACTGAACATCTTCATCCAAGCAAATTCGCAAGTGATCCGCTTTGCGGTTCTCGGTCTCAGTTGGCAGATTAACAGGAAGATCCATTAAAGTTTTGCAACCAGCATCAGTAAACTATCTCACCCTATCGGCTTCCTGCTTTAGGACAGTTTTTCTCACCCTCTGGCCATCTTGATTTAAAGCAGACATCCTAAGCCTGAGACAATCCATAGGGTACAAATTTAAACGGTTTTGATCGAAAGTAACCGGTCTCTAACAAGAGAACGCTGATATTCTCCCCATTCAGGCAAGCCTGCTTTGGCAGATACCGCCTGAATAGAGAACTCGTCTCCTAAATCTATTTTCTAAGGCTAGCGCTAAATTGGAGAATGTTGCCTCAAGCCCAAGTGCCATGCTCCGATTCGACCAAACCCTCTATCCCCATACTCAGAAAGCTGATCAAGTTGACAACTATCATGGCACGCTGGTGGCAGACCCCTATCGTTGGCTGGAAGACCCAGATTCTGAAGCAGCACGAGCGTGGATTGCCGCCCAGAATCAAGTAACGTTCGATTACTTGAAAGACATTCCGGCGCGGGAGCAAATTCAGCAACGGCTAACTCAGCTTTGGGACTACGAGAAGTATGGGGTTCCTTTCAAGCAGGGAAACCGCTATTTCTACTTTAAAAATGATGGTCTTCAGAACCAAAGCGTGCTTTATACACTAGCCTCTCTGGAAGACGAGCCACAGGTACTGCTTGATCCCAATACGCTCTCCGAAGATGGAACTGTGGCTTTGTCAGGATTAGCCGTTAGCGAGGATGGCAAATTCATGGCCTACGGCTTGGCTACTGCTGGCTCAGATTGGCAGGAGTGGCAAGTGCGAGAAGTGGAGACCAGACAGGACTTGCCGGATCGCTTGCAGTGGATCAAGTTTTCCGGTGCGGCCTGGACCCACGACCATCAGGGATTTTTTTACAGCCGGTATGAGGAGCCGAACGAAGCAACGAAGCTAGAAGACGCCAACTACTTCCAAAAGTTGTTCTACCACCGCATTGGTACACCTCAATCGGAGGACGTGCTGGTGTATGAACGCCCAGACGAGAAAGAATGGGGTTTTGATGCTCAGGTCACGCAGGATGGTCACTACGCGATTATTTCAGTGTGGCGAGGCAGCGATCGCCAAAATCTGGTGTTCTTTCAAGATTTAGCAGCTGAGAGTGCTCCGGTGGTTGAACTGATCAACCAGTTTGAAGCAGACTACAGCTTCATTGGTAACGATGGCCCCATTTTCTGGTTCCGCACAGATTTGGATGCGCCACGGGGTCGTGTAGTTGCGATTGATATCCGCGATAAAACTGTACAGGAAATTATCCCTGAAGCTACTGAAACTTTGGATGATGTCAGCTTGCTCAACAACCAGTTTGTTCTTTCCTATCTTAAAGATGCCCACGCACAGGTCCAGGTCCAACAGCTTGACGGCAGCTTAATCCGGAACGTTCCCCTACCTGGGATTGGTTCAGTTTCCGGGTTTAATGGTAAACGCAATGACACGGAGACCTTCTACAGCTTTACCAGTTTTACCTCTCCCAGCACGATCTATCGCTACGACCTGGTAAGTGGCGAAAGTACGATTTTTCGTCAACCCCAAGTTGATTTTAATCCCAACGATTACCAGACGCAGCAGGTCTTCTATCACAGCAAAGACGGTACACGAGTACCAATGTTTATTACCCATAAAAAGGGTTTGGCACTGGATGGTCAAGCGCCTACCTATCTTTACGGTTACGGTGGTTTTAACATTTCCCTCACTCCGAGTTTTTCCGTCAGCAACCTGGTGTGGATGGAGCTAGGTGGTATCTATGCTGTCCCTAACCTGCGTGGCGGCGGTGAATACGGACAAGCCTGGCATCAAGCGGGGACAAAGCTGAACAAGCAAAATGTTTTTGATGATTTCATTGCTGCAGCAGAGTGGCTGATTGCTCAGAAGTACACCTCCCCTGCTAAGTTGGCGATCGCAGGAGGCAGCAACGGTGGCCTCTTAGTAGGAGCCTGTATGACGCAGCGTCCAGATCTGTTTGCTGCCGCTCTACCCGCGGTGGGGGTGATGGATATGCTGCGCTTCCAGAAGTTTACGATTGGTTGGGCCTGGGTTCCTGACTATGGCTCCTCTGACAGCCCGGAGGAGTTCCCAGCTCTGTACGCCTACTCACCACTACATAACCTCAAACCAGGTACTGCCTACCCGGCAACGCTGATCACCACAGCTGACCACGATGATCGCGTGGTACCCGCTCATAGCTTTAAGTTTGCTGCAGCCCTACAAGCTGCCCAATCCGGTGACGCTCCAACTTTAATCCGAATCGAGACAAAGGCAGGGCATGGGGCTGGTAAACCCACAGCCAAGATCATTGAGGAAGTCAGCGATCGCTGGGCCTTTTTAATTCGAGTATTGGATATGGCCGTGCCTGCGACAACAGTGTGATCGAGTCATGCGACTCCTGGTTTACCCTCAAGAGACGAACCTTACCGCGATTACGCTCTACTTTGAATGCCTCCGGCTAGTTTTGCTTTCGCTCTGGGGGTAAGCGCCCTTTCAATTTTGCCTTGAGTTTGTAGGCACTGGTGATGCACCCTCTTATCGGTCAGCACAATGCCTTCCTGCCCCACCACGATTGGCGCTCATAGCTGTTTAGTCCTGTGGGTTCAGCCGGCTGTTTGTGCAACTGCTCCATCGCGGCAGTCATGATCTGATCCTTGACCAGGCTAGTAGGACACTGATGCCACTATCAGACCACACCAGGCAGAAAAGAAGTAAACCCCTGACATGATTGCCAGGGGTTGGAGTGATTAAGTTTAAGGTGTTGTCAATCTATCGATCTCAAGCAGCAAGAGTTGCCGGAAGTAGCTCCTGCTTCTGGGCAGGTAATACGGTAACTTGTCCGTCTTCAGCGACGTCAACAAGAGCCGTATCACCCTCTTTGATCTGGCCGGCTAGTAGGGCTTCTGCCAGGCTATCTTCCAGCAAGCGCATGATCGCTCGACGCAAGGGCCGTGCCCCATAGCTAGGGTTGTAACCTTCTGCCAGTAGCCGCTCTTTAAACTGTTCTGTGACTTCTAAGCTGATTCCTTGCTCCAGCAGGCGATTCAAGACCTCGCGCAGCAGAATATCGGCAATCTGCTTTATCTCGGTTCTATTTAACTGGCGGAAGACAATGATCTCGTCCAGCCGGTTCAAGAATTCTGGACGGAAGTACTGCTTGAGTTCCTCATTCACCAACGCACGGGTGCGGGTGTACTGAGCATCTGCAGCATTTTCCATCGTAAACTCAAACCCTAAACCGCCACCGCCTTTCTCAATCACTTTTGAGCCAATATTAGAAGTCATGATCAGCAGCGTGTTCTTGAAGTCTACGGTACGGCCTTGAGCATCTGTCAGCCGCCCATCTTCCAAAATTTGCAGCAGCATATTGAACACGTCCGGGTGGGCTTTCTCAATTTCATCAAACAGCACTACCGCGTAAGGTCTGCGCCGCACCGCCTCTGTAAGCTGGCCTCCTTCGTCATAACCGACGTAGCCCGGGGGGGAACCTATCAGCTTGGAAACAGTATGAGATTCCATGAACTCAGACATATCCAAGCGGATCATCGCTTCCTCAGAACCAAAGAAGTAGTCCGCCAGGGCTTTGGTGAGCTCCGTCTTGCCGACACCCGTAGGGCCGGAGAAGATAAAGCTGGCAATCGGACGGTTAGGGTTCTTCAAGCCAACGCGGGCGCGGCGAATCGCTCGTGAAACTGCGCTTACGGCTTCTTCTTGACCAATCAACCGCTGGTGCAGGGTGTCTTCCATGTGCAGTAGTTGGTCAGATTCGGACTCCGTCAGCTTGCTTACGGGTACACTGGTCCAAGTGGCAACGATTTCAGCGATCGCTGCCTCGTCAACCACTGGAGAATTATCCAGCTCCGGTCTCTCCGTCTGAGTGATCGCTTTGATTTTGGTCTGCAACTCTAACTCCTGCTGGCGCAACTGGGCTGCCCGCTGGAAGTCTTGTGCCTCTACTGCTGCATCCTTATCTTTGAACACTTGCCGTAGTTCCCGGTTTAACTCTTGAGTGGCTGGGGAACGGTGACTGTTACGCAAACGGATGCGTGACCCTGCCTCGTCAATCAGGTCGATTGCCTTATCTGGCAGGAAACGGTCATTGATGTAGCGATCTGAGAGCTTGGCGGCAGCTTCCAAGGCGGCATCTGAGATTTCCAATTTATGGTGCTGCTCATAGCGATCGCGCAGGCCGTGTAGAATCTCAATCGTTTCCACCACACTCGGTTCACCAACCATCACGGGCTGGAAGCGCCGCTCTAAAGCAGCATCTTGTTCAATGTGCTGGCGGTACTCATTCAAGGTCGTTGCGCCAATGCACTGAAGGTCACCTCGCGCCAAAGCCGGTTTGAGCAAGTTGGCGGCATCCATCCCGCCCCCAATTGCGCCTGCCCCGACGAGATTGTGGACTTCATCAATCATCAAAATCACGTTGTCAGCAGACCGCACCTCATCCATAATCGATTTGATGCGTTCTTCAAAATCACCGCGGTGTTTTGTGCCAGCCAGCAGTGCACCCATATCTAAGGCGACAACTTGCTTATCTTCTAAAGCATCAGGAACATCCTGATTGGCAATTCGCTGGGCTAAGCCCTCGGCGATCGCGGTTTTACCAACGCCTGGTTCTCCAATCAACACAGGGTTGTTCTTGGTACGGCGGCCGAGAATCTGGATCACCCGTTCAATTTCGGAATAACGACCAACTACTGGGTCAAGCTTGCCTTCGGCAGCCATCTGCGTCAGGTTGGTGCTGAACTCATCTAGGGTTGCAGTCTTGCTGCGGCCTTGACGACGCCCCGCTGCAGCTTTGGTGCGATCGCCTAATGCTGCCATCACCTGAGCACGGAGTTCTACAGGATTAACCCCTAATTTTTCCAGAACTTTAGCCGCTACTCCTTCCCCTGAATCAATCAGGGCGATCAGCAGGTGCTCAGTACTGATGTAGTTATCCCCCAGTTGCCGAGCTACCTCGACTGATAACTCCAGCACCCGTTTGGCACGTGGGGTAAAGGGAACTTCTACTGGCACATAGCCAGAACCGCGACCAATAATCTTTTCAATTTCAACTTGAGCGTCTTTGACGGTGACACCCATTGATTTTAGAGCTTTCGCGGCAATACCACTGTCCTCGCCAATCAAGCCCAAGAGCAGTTGCTCCGTCCCCACCATGTTGTGTCCTAGACGGCGAGCTTCCTCTTGAGCCAGCATGATCACTTTGACAGCCTTGTCTGTGAAGCGTTCAAACATAGTCTTTTACCACCCAACTGTTGAAACTGTGAGCAGGATGATGTCGATGACTTGACTAAGCAGCATGGCATTAGCGGCTACCTGAGACAGAGCGTTCCATTCAGTGAAACGGCTACTAAGCCAATCTGCAGAAAAATCAAAGCAATCAAGACTGCCTATTAACTTTTGTTTAGTGAATTAATTCTCACTGTAGCTTTCACTCATAAGCTCAACAGTGGTGAGAGCCGTAATACTAAGGAGTGTTTGCCGATTAGCGATCGCCTTATCCCCCAAAGGGGTGTCCTTAGTTAGTCTCTAACGCTAGCAGTGGAAAGCTTTAGCCTTCTACCTCTTTCTCAAACTAAACTGCTACAACAGAAAGGGTAATCAACGCCTTAACAGCGGCAGGTATTAATGACGGCAACCACAGTTAACACCTACTTGGCTGATAACTTTGCACCAATCCGTAACGAGGTTAGCGTTGAGCAACTGCGGGTAATCGGTGAACTCCCACGAGAATTAAATGGGATGTTCCTGCGGAATGGTCCTAACCCCCAGTTCTCACCGATAGGCCGCTATCACTGGTTTGATGGCGATGGCATGGTGCACGGCGTAGAAATTCAGGATAGCAAAGCTGCTTACCACAATCGTTACGTGCGAACGCGAGGATTTGAGGTCGAACGGCGGACAGGGGAAGCGATTTGGACGGGCTTGCTGGAAGCTCCTCGGATGGAGAACCCCCATGGTCCTTACAAGAACACAGCCAACACAGCTTTGGTTTACCATGCTGGGCGGCAACTAGCCCTATGGGAGGGAGGCGAACCCTACGAGATTAAAGTTCCCAGTCTGGAGACCGTTGGCCCGTATACCTATGGGGGCAAGCTAGCTTCTGCGTTTACCGCCCACCCAAAACTTGATCCAGTGACGGGTGAGATGATGTTCTTTGGCTACTCGCCGGCAACTGCTCCCTACCTAAAATACAGCGTTGTCTCCGCAACCGGAGAATTACTGCGTACGGTTCCGATTGACTTGCCAATTGGCGTAATGATGCATGACTTTGCGGTGACCGAGCACTACACCGTTTTCATGGATTTGCCGCTCACCTTCCGTCTAGAGCGGATGCAGCGAGGACTGCCTGCTTTTGCTTTTGAATCGGAGCGCCCCAGTCGCTTTGGTATATTGCCCCGTCATGGTGACAACGAAGCAATTCGGTGGTTTGAAGCGCCGGCCTGTTATGTCTTTCATACCCTCAATGCTTATGAAACCGGGGATGAAGTGGTGCTGGTTGCCTGCCGGATGAACTCTACCCAAGTTTTGGGTCTTTCTGAAACACCCCATGATCACCGCGAGAGTGGAATCAGTGATGGCAGCCATGATGCTGCTTGCTTACACCAATGGCGATTTAACTTAGTGACAGGGGCAGTACGAGAGGAGGCATTGGACGATGTGGCATCGGACTTTCCCCGGATTAACGAGCAATTGACCGGACGAAAGACGCAATATGGTTACTCAGCTCGCTTTGCCAACCTGCCCGATAATGAATCCCCCTTATTTGATGGTTTACTCAAGTACAACCTGAGTACCGGCAGCTCTGAAACTCATGAATTTGGCCAGGGGCGCTACGGTGGTGAGGCGGTGTTTGTCCCGCGCCTTGGTGCTGCGGCGGAAGACGATGGTTGGCTGTTGACCTTTGTCCATGACACCCTTGAATCCCAGTCGGAGTTAGTGGTTGTGAATGCCCTGGATGTAACTGCTCCGCCTATCGCAAGAGTGTTGATCCCGCAACGGGTGCCCTATGGATTTCACGGTAGCTGGGTTTCTGGACAGCAGATCGCAACTTGAGGGCATTAAAGGTGCAGTGTAAGAGCTATCTGCGCTTTACCAGTTGCACAGTGAAACCCTTATCCTTTTGGAAATCTCAGCTATGAGGAAGAAAAGTCATTGTTGAGATCTTAGGGAACTATAAACCTAAACAATCATAGTCCAATTTAAATTGGCAGCTCTTGGAACATGTGTCACCCAACAAAGTAGTGAAAATGTGGCTCTACGGCAAACCTGGCAATTTACGTACAGTAGGCCAGCGGGTGATTCCACAATTCAAAAGCTTAGCCTCTACTAGCTATCAGCTCAGGATATTTCAAGCTGCAGGTAAAGACTTTGCGGTAAACACTGATTGATAAGCTTTCACTTTCAAGTCAATTCCTGTAATATCTGTGCCAACTACAACAGCGTAGGCTCCTCGCTCTAAGGCTTCCTGGGCGATCGCTGGAGAGGCGATACCCCCTTCACAAATTGCTGGAACCTTGAGTTGTTGCACCATTTGAGCCAACAAATCTAAACCGGGGGGGGATTGATTTGCGGTTTCGGCTGTATAGCCATACAGAGTTGTACCTATACAGTCTGCCCCAGCTGCCTCCGCCGCGATCGCTGCCTCTAAAGTATCCACATCTGCCATCACAGGCAGACCAAGCTCGCTGTGGATTTGTGCAATTAGTTCTGGTAGGGCTTCCCCACCAGGGCGGGGTCTAGCGGTAGCGTCAATCGCAATCATATCTGCTCCGGCAGTAGCGATCGCCTGAGCATGATGTATTTGGGGCGTAATGTAAACTTCAAATCCTGGCACAACTTGTTTCCATAGGCCAATAATTGGTACGCTTACCCGCTGGCGCACAGCCTGGATGTGGGCTGGTGTATCAATCCGGACTCCAGCAGCACCTTGGTTAGTCGCAGCTTGGGCGATCGCTGCAATAACATAGGGTTCGTGAAGCGGTGAATCGATAGGGGCTTGACAGGATACAACCAATTTCTGTTTGAGAGATTGGAGTACAGGGGCCGGGGGTTGGAGCATGATATTTGTTACTGCTGGTCTGTATGAGTACAGGATAAAGCTTGCCAACCATTAGGGCTTGAAGGGGACGAGGGCCACTAACGACAACGGTATTAGGTATGTTCTTGGAGTTGGGTAGCAATTCGTTCACCAAACTCCGGGTCTACATTAGCAAGACTGAGTAGCTGAAGATACTCCTGGCGGGTTAATCCTATTAATTTGATGATCAAAAGGGCTTCTGATTCAATCTCTCGCTCAACTTGTAGCGCTTCTGGTTCTGTTTCTGCTCCTTGAAGTTCCCCTTCCCGTTGCTCAATTAATTGCAGGACTTGCAAGTACGCTTGGACAAACTGATTCACTTTTTCCAGGGAGATGTCGCTAGACGTCAAACGCGAAGGCGATTGGTATTCTGAGAGCATCTCTACGGGAGTTTCTGCGAACCTTTCAATTGCGCCTCCAGCAGGTGGGGGAAGTTCCTCACTTAAGCCGGTACCACTGCAGGCTCCAAACCCAAGCAGTAGCGTTATGACAGCAACTACAGCCCTACGCCAAACTACTACCACCCACTGGTGCCAGATTCTTCCTAAAAGTCGGAACTGTGGAGGTTGATTGTCCAGTTCAAGAGGTATAGCCACTACGGCTGAGCTTCCACGAAACCTAGTAGTCTTATTCTTTCGGTAAAAGGGGTGACCCCTGCCGAACTTCCACAAAGATTTCATCAAGAATCTCCTGGGCACCCTGCTGCCGGAGACGGTGGGCTAATTCCACCCCTAGCCGCTCAGCCTCACTTGCCAACCCAGTGGCAATATCTTTCACCAGTCTTTTGCCATCTAAACTAGCAACCACACCTGTCAAAACTAATTGCTCGCCCTCCAAATGAGTATTGACCCCAATTGGAACTTGGCACCCTCCTTCTAGCTCCCGCAGAAAAGCGCGCTCCGCTTGACAGCGCTGGGCCGTTGGTTGGTGTTCTAGACTTTTAAGCAGGGATAGTACATCCGAGTCACCAGCGCGGCACTCAATTCCTAAAGCACCTTGGCCGACAGCGTGCAGAGATATATCAGCCGGAATAACCTGATGAATGCGATCGCCCATGCCCAAACGCTGCAATCCGGCGGCCGCCAAGATAATCGCGTCATACTCACCAGCATCTAGCTTTTGCAACCGAGTATTTAGATTACCCCGAATGTCCTTAAAGGTAAGGTGGGGAAAGTGATGCCGCAGTTGTGCCAATCGTCGCAGAGAAGATGTACCGACCACCGCACCCGCCGGTAAAGTGTCGACCTGCTTATCCTGGTGTTTGGCGTGCACAACTAGCGCATCAGCGGGGTCAACACGCTCCGTGATCGCACCCAGAACAAGGCCCTCTGGCAGGCGGGTGGGAAGATCCTTGAGCGAATGGACGGCTAGGTCCGTTTGCTGCTGGATCATTGCCACTTCCAATTCCTTGGTAAATAAGCCTTTATCGCCAATCTTCGCTAGTGCTACATCAAGGATCTTGTCACCTTGTGTTTTCATCGTACAAACTTCAAAGGCACGCTCAGGATGTAGTTTTTGAAGCTGAGCTTGTACCCAGTAGGTTTGCACTAGGGCGAGCTGGCTTTGGCGTGAACCAATGCGGATCGTGGGGTCGATAGTATGGCTGGGGGTAGTTTGAAGGCCGGAAACTGGGGAGGACATAAAACCAACGGGCTTACAAAGGATAGCAGTCTAGGCAGTCACGGAAGCGTGAGCTGGGGAAACATATCGCTAAGTTCTTTTCCCAGCTTAGCAGCACCCGGCCCGCCTCTGTAGCCCTAGAAATAAACCTAGACTTCTACCTTTACTCCTTTCCAAAAAGCGACATAGCCTTCAATATTTTTTGCCCGCTCTTTAGTATTGGGGTAGTACCAAGCCGCATCTTTATTCAATTGACCGTCCACCTCGACATGGTAATAGCTGGCAATACCTTTCCAGGGGCAGGTGGAGTGGTGATCGCTAGGTTTGAGGTACTCCTGATGCAAGGCATCGGGGGGGAAATACTGGTTGCCTTCTACCACTTCTGTGCGATCGCTCTCAGCCAGAACTTTACCATTCCAAATCGCTTTTGGCATAATTGACTCCTTTGAGGGAAATAGTTGAATTAATCGTTGCCTTTACTAAATTATCGCGTCCTGATCCTGGTTTCACCAGCAAGCGCCAGTTTCAACTTTAGGGTTTGCCTTCCTCCCCGCAATCTGACTTCCATGAATAAGCTTCCTTTAGAAGAAATTGATGTTGGTGTTGCTAGCAAAGATTTTTTCAGCACTTTGAGCGCCTGGTTAATATTTGAAGTCTTGAGCTTCTTTCTCCTTCCAGGGTTTAAACTCATTCCATCAGGAAGTAAGCACGTGACTTGGTTTTTAATCAGTGTGCCGCTGGGTGTGATAGGAACAATTTTCGTTGTGGTGAGTTCGCAGTTCATTTTTCTATGCCAGACGTACCTTCACGGGGGCAATAAAAAATTGCTACTCTGGCTGGGGCAGTTGGGTGGTTGGCTAGGTTTAGCAGGCGTCGGTTTCCCTCTGAATAATTGTTGGGTTGGAACTTTGGTTGCTGCTCCAAGCCTAGCGGGCCACAGCAACATTGAGATTACTCCACTGCTAGGCTGTGTTAGTAAATGGCTGTACTTAGGGAACCAAATTCCAGATTTGACCTGTAGCTGCCGAACGTCGTGCAGTAGTATCAGCGAGGTCTAGCAGCGCTCGTGGCGCTCTCAACATTGGGCCTACTGAGCGTTTGGACTGTGAGTACTTGTGGTGGAGTTGAGTCAGGAGGGTAGAGGAAGTCTACCTGGACGGGCTGGCGTTTACCCGGGGGGATTTCAAATCTGACCAGGGGCTTGCCTTGTTGGCCACGATGCTGAACCAAATGCACATACCGTGTTTGTATTTTTCCTTGCTGATTGGGAAAGCGCAGCTGAACAGTGCCCCGGAATAGAACTTGACGAGCAGGTGGATTCAAAAATCGCAGCCCTCCCTTTGTCAGTCGCTCCTCTTTCAGAGGTGTTTGAATTGCCAGGGTTACCTTCTGAGATTGCTTGGTATCGTTGTAAAGCGGTAAAGTTAGGCTGTATTCAATCCCATAGTTGCCGTGGGCGCGGTAAGCTGTGTCTGGATAGCGGACTAGTAAAGGAGCACTTTGCACTTGTCCAGTACCAAGTGTGCCCCGATCAAGGGTGCTGATGCCATAGGAAAAGGCCTTGCCCGGTCGGGGAATACGCAGGTAGTTGACTTTTGGGTCCGTGACTACTGTTTGCCATAAAACTCCTTGAGCTACGCCGGCAACGCGACCATAAACAAATTCACCACTAGTTCTTTCAGGCGGCGTGGGTGCCCGATCTCTTGGCTTCACTAAAGGCCCTTGCTTTAGTAGTACCTGCCAGTCTTTGAGGGTAGGTGCCTGCCACCTTTTCTTAGCTTTGCGGGCAAGTAGAGCCAGGCTGGCAGCATGGACCTTGCCATTACTCCACAGCCGCATCCATATAGTTCGCCCATTAGAAGGCGAGCCTGGAATAGGGAGGTTTGCCAGCATCCGGCTCTGGCCTGGAGGAATCGAGAGACTAACAAGCCAACCGGACTGCCCCCGTCTGCGCAGCACGTCATTCATGACCCGGCTACCGGGGCCAGCATGAACCTTGCCAAACCGATCGTCGACGTAGGCTGGTAGCTCAATAAACGGTGCTTCAGATTGGCTCAAATAACTTGTCGCTCGTAACACTAGGACTTTCACTGGTTGTTGGGTAGGATTGTGTAGCAGCACCCCCAAATAGAGGGGCTGTCCTGATTGATGGGGAGCCTTGGCAATATGATGGGCAAACAGGTCAAAACGTCCATGCAAAGGAAAGTTTAAGTGAGCAGCGGGTACGCGTTTGGCTTGTGGCGGAAAGGTAGATAGTAAAATTCCCTCTGTTTGAACTATCTCTGGGCTATTACTATTGAAGACAGGCACCGCATCGAGGTGGCCTGGTAGCACTCGTACCTTCTGGGGTTGCACGACTTCTTGAGGCAGAGGCGCCCTTACCTGAGCTACAGGCAAGATGGGCAAAAAGAATGACATAAAAAGTTCTTGGCAGCAATCAAGCAGATTAATCAGCCTACTTTACTGCGCTGTTCGATAATTAATCCTGAGGTAGTAACCTTGGTCAGTATTAGAACTTAGAATTTTGGCTACAGGCGCTCACTACCCCTGCACTTGTGACGCCGTTGAGGCTTGATGACATCAGTAGCGACATCATTTAGAGAAAAAGGAAGGGCCCTTACCCTTATTCTCGATCTAGTGCTCTTAGTTTGGAAGTGTTACTGCTGCACCGGGTTAAGAATTCCCTGAAATGGTATAACTGTGATTCTTACTGCGCCTGAAGTATTTATGTTACGGAACCTCCCTCAGTTATTCTTAGCGCTGCAATTTACCTCTCCAGGGTCTGAACTGGTTATTGGACCTTTGAGTATCCGCTGGTATGGACTGCTGATTGCCTCAGCCCTATTGATTGGAGTTAGTTTGTCCCAGTATTTAGCTAAATATCGCCGTGTTAATCCTGAGCTACTGAGCGATTTGGTGGTTTGGCTGGTAGTTGGAGCGATTCCTGGGGCTCGACTTTACTATGTATTGTTCCAGTGGGATTACTATCGCCAGTACCCTGAACAAATCATTGCTATCTGGAGGGGTGGGATCGCAATTCACGGTGCAATTCTAGGGGGCTTGTTGGCAAGTTTAGTTTTTGCACGGCTAAAACATGTATCTTTTTGGCAACTAACGGACCTGGTAGCTCCCTCATTGATTCTGGGGCAGGCGATCGGGCGGTGGGGTAACTTTTTTAATTCGGAGGCGTTTGGCCGACCAACAAATCTACCCTGGAAATTGTTCATTCCACTAGAACAACGCCCACCGGCTTTTGCGGATGCTCAGTATTTTCATCCGACCTTTCTCTATGAGTCGCTTTGGGATCTGTTAGTGTTTGGCATTCTCATAACGCTATTCTTTAAGTACCCACAAGCCAAACGTGGAACCCTATTTCTGGTTTACGCCCTCTGCTATAGCCTGGGTCGATTTTGGATAGAAGCGCTGCGGATGGACAGTTTAATGTTGGGTCCGCTACGGGTTGCTCAAGTTGTGAGTTTAGGAGGAGCGGTGATCGGATTAGCTGGGTTGATCTGGCTGTATGGCCTGCGTCGGCCACTGCCAGATGTTGTATCTATGCGGACTACCAGCTCAAGTTCTAAATCATAAATACATTTTCAGCTTTTTGGTCTAGTCAAAAGTCAACCTTATTTGCGGCTTCAAAATGGTAATAGATCAGGCAGTATCGCAATCTCTTGAGCCGGGTGTATATATCATTGGCGCTGGACCAGGTGATCCAGATTTGTTGACGGTTAAGGGGCAAAAAATCTTAGCTAAAGCCGATGTAATTTTGTTCGCAGATTCTTTGGTGCCCCGGCAAATACTTAAGATTGCTCGTCCTGATGCTGAGATCATTCAAACAGCAAACAAAACTTTAGAAGAGATTCTGCCCTTGATGATCCAGCGTGTGCGATCGCATCGTTCCGTCGTGCGGTTACACTCCGGGGATCCCAGTCTTTATAGTGCTATCCATGAACAAATTCAAGCTTTGGCCGCGGCTGGAGTTCCCTTTGAAGTTGTGCCTGGGATTAGTGCTTTTCAGGCAGCGGCGGCGAAACTGCAAGTTGAGTTGACAGTCCCAGAACTCGTGCAAACCATTATCCTGACGCGAATTAGTGGTCGAACAACAGTCCCAGAAAATGAGGAGTTATCTAGCCTAGCCGCTCATCAAGCCAGCTTATGCCTCTACCTCAGTGCCCGGCATATAGAAGTAGCTCAAGCAAAGCTCCTGCAGCACTATCCCGCAGATACTCCTGTAGCTGTTTGCTTCCGGGTTGGTTGGCCGGATGAGAAAATTTGGCTGGTTCCCCTTGACCAGATGGCTGCATCGACCGAAGAGCAGCGGTTGATTCGCACCACCTTGTACATAATTAGCCCAGCCTTGGCATCTACGCAACAGCCAGAAGATTTGGGCTTACCAAAAGCCCGCTCTCGCCTTTACAATCCAGAGCACACACACCTATTTCGATCGCCCCAAGGGACTGCAAGTCCTTGACTTTCAGTCAAAGCCAGCTCGTGGTAACCCGTACGGGTTTCTATTTCAGACGATCTATGCAAAACATAGGATAAAATTCCGTGAAATAGTACTAAGGTGATAAGCTTTTAAGCCAAAGAGAACCAGCGTGTCGAAGCTATTTCCATTCAGCTTTTAGACCTACTCTTTAGTGAACTGCATCTGTGTCAGAAAAGATTCGAACTAAACTTCTAGTTTTTAATGCATTTAGATAACCACAATGATTAAATGTTTTTCGAGCATTTCTTTAGCAGTCACCAGCTTGGCTGTCAGTTTAATCATTGGAGCTTGCCAAAATAATCCAGGTAGTACTGGTAATGCCGGGGGAACTGGAACATCTGAGCGCGTCAAGATTGTCTCTAGTCTGCCCATGACTGGTAGTTCTCTAGGCCAAACCCAAACTGTTGTCAACGGCATCAAGCAAGTTTTGGATGAGAACCAATCAACGGCTTGTGATGGCAAGGTCAAGATTGACTATGAGGTGATGGATGATGCCACTGCTGCGGCTGGCAAGTGGGACCCAGCCCAGGAAACAGCGAACGCTAATCAAGCAGTTGCAGATAATGCAGTGGTTGCCTATATTGGTACGTTTAATTCCGGCGCAGCCAAGCTGTCAATTCCGATCCTCAACCAAGCTGACTTGGTTATGGTGAGTCCAGCGAATACCTATCCGGGTTTGACTAAGCCTGGAGCAGGCGAGGGCAATGAGCCAAATATTTACTACCCCAACGGCAAGCGCAACTATGCCCGCGTTGTCCCGACTGACATCCTTCAAGGATCTGCGGGCGCTAACTGGGCTAAAGCCCTGGGGGTAAAAAAGGTTTATATCCTTGATGACCAAGAACTTTACGGCAAAGGAATTGCGGATATCTTCGAGAAGACGGCCAAGGAGAACGGGTTGCAAGTCCTAGGGCATGAAGGCATTGACGCTAAAGCCAGCGACTATCGCGCCTTAATGACCAAAATTAGGGCACTCAAACCAGACCTGATCTACTTTGGCGGCATCACTCAGAACAACCTGGGACAGCTGATTAAGGATGCCCGCAATGTTGGTATGAAAGCGGACCAGGTCAAAATCATGGGGCCTGATGGCACCTTTGAACAAGCGCTAATTGATGCGGCCGGGCAAGATGCTGAAGGGTACTATGCAACCTTTGGCGGAGTTCCCGGTGAAGAGTTAACCGGTAAAGGTAAGACCTGGTACGAAAACTACAAGAAAAAGTACAACGCTGAGCCAGAAGCCTACGCAGCCTACGGTTACGAATCTGCCAGCGTGGTCATGAACGCGATCAACAAAGTTTGTAAAAACGATCGAGCTGCGATTCGGGATGCGGTTATGGGTACTAAAAACTTTCAAGGAGTACTTGGTACTTGGAGCTTTGATGCGAATGGAGACACAAGCCTCTCCACCCTGTCGGGGAATGCTGTCAAGAATGGTAAGTTTGAGTTTGTAACCAAGTTAGAGGCTAAGTAGTGCTCTCTGATTCCCAATTGAGAAAGTAGGAAGGATTTCTAAGCAGGCCCCTGGCGAACCAAAGTCCACTTACAAGCGGTAAAACTGCTGTATTATTCAGCACACACTTTATAGTGCTAGACCCTTAATCTGAACACACTCTGCTGTCTATAGCTAAACTTCTATGAAACGATGGCAGAATGCCATTTTCTATCTAGTTATTGTCTACCTGGTCCTGCTACTAGGTCCCGTTGCTGGACTTGATATACCGCGAATTATTACGGAAATAGCTCAGAGTCCTGCTAGCCTGGTTCAACAACTTCTAGTCGGGCTCGTCAACGGTGCGATCATTGCAATTATTGCTTTGGGCTACACATTGGTTTACGGCATTATTGAGCTGATCAACTTCGCCCATGGAGACTTGTTTATGTTGGGTGCCTTTATGTCCTTAACTGTGGTGGGGGCTTTTGGTATCCAGGATGGAGCGTCTCTTCAGGCCAGTGGCTTGGCTATGTTAGTTTCCTTAGTCCTATCTGCTGGTGTCTGTGCTGGACTGAATGTTCTAACTGAGCGATACGCTTACCGACCCTTACGTAATGCCTCTCGCCTTGCTCCCTTAATTTCAGCGATCGGTGTTTCCTTTATCTTTATCAATCTGGGATTGTTTTGGGGGGGCTTGAGATCCTTCTTCCCGATCATGGGGGCGAATGCTGCATCACCGAAAAGCTTTCCTGACCTATTACCTCGCATTGATATCTTGGAAGCTTTAGGGATAGAGTCAAACATCGAGTTTACAACTAAAGACTTGATTGTGTTGGTTGTTGCCGTTGTTTTAATGGTGGGGCTCCAGTTATTTGTGCAGTACACCCGTTTGGGTAAAGCAATGCGAGCGACTGCCCAGAACCGGGAAGCTGCCAAAATCATGGGTATTAATGTCGATCAAATTATTGCCTTAACATTTTTGATTGGTGGGGCGCTAGCTGGGGCAGCAGGGCTGTTGGTTGGGCTGTACAACAATACTGTTGTCTTCACGATGGGATTCACAGCCGGTTTGCGCGCTTTTACAGCAGCAGTTTTGGGTGGAATTGGCAACATCATCGGTGCGATGCTAGGGGGGATTTTGATTGGGGTTCTTTCTGCCTTGAGTGATCAGTACTTGTCTAGTCGTTGGACCAATGCCTGGGTGTTTGCTGTCTTGGTGCTGATCTTAGTTTTTCGACCAGGTGGCTTGCTGGGCGAGAACGTTCAGGAGAAGGTATGAGTAGCAATGGCACAGGCAATTAAGTCCAGGAATATTTTGGGAGCGATCGCCGCTTTAACCGTCTTGCTGTTCGGCGGTTGGAGTGGCGCTGTAATTGGTTGGTTGCTTGGTACTGGGGCCGCGTTCATTGCTTGCCAGGGCAAGAAGATTACTTCTGCCAAAACTGGTATTCGCTTAGGTGTCAATGCGGGCTTAGGATTAGGTATTTGGATTTTGATTGCCAGTTTGGTTCAAGGCTTTTTACTACTGCCAACCACGGGGCAATCCGCTTTGGGTATCATACAAGTGCTTACCCTGGGTGGAGCTGGGCTAGTAGTTGCTACCTTGTCCGGTTGGCTCATGGGGGCTGCTCAAGGACTTGGCCCGAGGCGGCAGCGGATAACGGTTGCTTTCCTGGCAGTTATCTTAATCACCTTCCCATTGATTGATCAGTTGGCTGATACCAACTGGACAGCTACGGTGATCCAGATCTTGATTTTTGCCCTGCTGGCACTAGGGTTAAATATTGTAGTTGGCTATGCCGGGTTGCTCGACCTGGGCTACGCTGCCTTTTTTGCGATTGGGGCCTATACCACCGGCTTTTTGTCCTCGCCGCAGATCAACCTGGAGTGGAACTTCTGGTTGGTAATTTGGATCGCGGCAGCCGTAGCGGCAGTAGCGGGTGTGATTTTGGGGGCGCCCACGCTGCGCTTAAGGGGCGACTACTTAGCGATAGTCACCCTAGGGTTTGGAGAAATAGTGCCAGTTGTATTTCGCAACCTGACTCAAATTCAAATCTACGAGCCAATCTCGAAAATTTTTGCCAGCCTACTGGGTCAGCCAAAGCTTGCTATTTGCCTCGTAGGGTGCGATCGCCCCTTTAACTTAACCGGGGGCGAAGCGGGAATCAATCCGATTGGGCGGCCCGCTCTGCCCCTAATTGGCACCTTCCAGTCTGGCAAATACTTACCCTGGTACTATTTAGTTCTCCTGTTGGTTGTACTGTCAGTCTTGATGATCAGCCGCCTGCGGGGCAGCCGTTTAGGTCGGGCATGGGCCGCTATTCGGGAAGACGAACTAGCAGCCAGTGCCATGGGAATTAACCTCGTCCAGACTAAATTAATGGCCTTTGCGATGGGGGCCTTCTTCGCAGGGTTTGCTGGCGCCTTTTATGGGGCTTACATCAGCGCCATTTTTCCGAGCGTATTTGACTTCTCTGTTTCTGTCATTGTCCTGTGCATGGTGATTTTAGGGGGATTGGGCAACATAACAGGGGTACTCCTGGGTTGCGTAATCATCATGGCAGCAGATCGCCTTTACTTACCCCAATTGGCCCAGGTTTTAAAGAGTATGCTCAACACATCGGTATTACCTAATGTTGCTAATCCTGCTTTAAGAGACTTTCTGGCAACCAGTGTTGATCCGCTCCAGATGCGCCTGTTTTTATTTGGTCTGACTTTGGTGGTGATGATGATTGTCCGCCCAGAGGGGCTTGTGCCTAATGCAGAACGTCAGGCGGAACTTCAGTCGCCTGATGAGGAGTCGCTTGCAGAGGTAAGGAGCCTGTAATGCCACTACTGGAAGTCCACCGACTGACGAAACGGTTTGGCGGTTTAGTTGCGGTCAAGCAGGTTGATTTGACGATTGATAAAGGGATGATTGCTAGCCTGATTGGCCCTAACGGTGCTGGTAAAACGACGTTTTTCAACATGCTTACGGGCATCTATCCCCCAACCTCAGGCCGGGTACTTTTGGAAAATCAAGATATTACCGCCTTTCCTCCGCACCGGTTAACTTCTCTGGGCATCACACGGACGTTCCAGAATATTCGTTTATTCAGCAACCTCAGCGTCCTAGAAAATGTGCTAGTCGGTAGGCACAGTCGGCTGCGGACGGGATTGCTCGGCACTTTATTGCGCCCACCAGCAGTGCGAGAGGAGGAACAGCAGGCCCACAACCACGCCCTGCACCTACTAGATTTTGTGGGTCTGGGTAGTCGGAAAGCGCAGGAGGTAGCGAAAAACCTTTCCTATGGGGACCAGAGACGGCTGGAAATTGCTCGCGCCTTAGCCTCCGACCCCAAGCTACTGTTACTGGATGAACCGACTGCCGGAATGAATCCTTTTGAAACGGCAGAGTTAACCCGCTTTATCCAGCGGTTGCGCAACGAGCTCCAGCTAACAATTTTGTTGATTGAGCACGACATGCAGGTGGTGATGGGGATTTCTGATGCCGTAAGTGTGATGGAGTATGGGTCTAAAATTGCCGACGGTACTCCCGCTGCTGTTCAGGCTGACCCACGGGTGATTGAGGCCTATCTGGGTAAGGAAGCATCATGACCATGTTAGAGCTGAAGGATATCCACACCTATTACGGTAATATCCACGCTCTCAAAGGTATTTCTCTAAGGGTAGAGCCTGGAGAGGTCGTAACCCTCCTCGGCAGCAATGGTGCAGGTAAAACGACAATCCTGCGCTCTATTCAAGGGCTCTTACGCCCACGCCAAGGAACAATTCGCTTTGAGAACAAAGCATTAGAGATTTTGCCTGCTCAGGCAATCGTTCGGTTGGGTATTTCCCAAAGTCCAGAAGGCCGCCTAATCTTTCCTCGGATGACGGTGAAAGAAAACCTAGAGATGGGAGCTTTTTCTCGCCGCGATACGTTAGGGATTAAGACGGATACTGAGCGTGCCTTGACTCTGTTTCCACGCCTGCGAGAACGAATCAATCAAAAAGGAGGGACGCTTTCTGGAGGCGAACAACAGATGCTAGCGATCGCGCGAGCCCTCATGGCACGTCCCCGTTTATTATTGTTAGATGAGCCGAGTATGGGGCTGGCGCCGATGCTGGTAACCCAAATCTTCTCAATTATTCAAGATATCAACAATCAGGGAACTACGATTTTACTAGTAGAACAAAATGCCCGTATGGCTCTGACCGTCGCCCACCGTGGCTACGTACTGCAAACAGGTCAAATTGTGCTTACAGGTACTGCCAAAGACTTACAGTCTAATGAAATCGTACGCAAGGCTTATCTTGGTGAGACTTAACTGGTTAACAACAAGCTGAAGCAACCGTTCGCGTTGTGACCACAAGGACTTTGCTAGGATTACCACTACAACGGCACAAAGAAGGCAAGTTAACTCAATACTGATCTATCTGCACAGCTATGGCTTCAACTTTTTCCTTTGACATCGTGAGTGACTTTGACTGGCAGGAGCTGGTCAACGCAGTTGATCAAACAACACGTGAAATTAAAAGTCGTTATGATCTCAAAGACTCTCAAACAACCTTGGAATTAAATAAAGACAGCATTACAGTCAGTACCGATAGTGAATTTACTTTAGAAGCAGTTCACACTCTCTTGCAGACTAAGGCTGCAAAGCGTGATCTTTCCCTGAAAATTTTTGACTACGGCAAGGTTGAATCTGCGAGTGGCAACCGCGTCCGGCAAGAAATCAAGTTAAAAAAAGGGATTAATCAAGATATTGCTAAGCAAATTTCCAAATTAATTAGAGATCAATTTAAGAAGATCCAAGCAACGATCCAAGGTGATGCTGTGCGGGTGTCTGCTAAGTCTAAAGACGAGCTACAACAGGTGATCCAGTTGCTAAAACAAGAAGATTTACCCGTTGCTTTGCAGTTTACTAATTACCGCTAAGGTGACATCACGTTTAACCCTCTTTTGTCAAACTGGGAAAAGCAAACTAGCTAAAATGCTTATGCAGTAATGCTTCAGGTCCATTCGCCAAGTCCAAATGTGACAGAAAAGTCAAAGCTTATAACCCTTGT
>CADCWO010000210.1 GCA_902806435.1 uncultured Synechococcales cyanobacterium
TGGACTTGGCGAATGGACCTGAAGCATTACTGCATAAGCATTTTAGCTAGTTTGCTTTTCCCAGTTTGACAAAAGAGGGATATGATCTGGCAGAGGGCGATCCAAAGTCTGCAATTGCTCCGGGAACAGCTTTTGAGGATCTGCCGGAAGATTGGGTATGTCCAGTCTGCGACGCGAAGAAGGCAAAGTTTCAACTAGTGGTACCAGGGGGAGTTTAGCGGGTTGTGTCGCAAAAGGTAATGCGTTCTAAACCGTGAAATATAGATTGGGAGACAAACTAATGAGCCGTGATTTGCAATGCCTTGACTCTACTCCTATCAATCGTCCTGAGCTGCGGAGCTCTCTGCCACAACTCTCCGGCTCCCGTTTGAATGATGTGCTCACCTATGTTGCACAAGAGGTTAGTGGGCTACTTCAGCAATCTCATCTTGCAGTTAAAAGAGACATCAATCCGGTTGAGACAATTCCGATTCGAGCCATCGAGCCAGAATACAACATCATTACCGTTGAGTCTCTGACTGAGCGGGAGTTAGAGGTGTTGCAACTGATAGTTGATGGGTACATCACTGTCGCGATTGCTAAGGAGCTTTACATCACTGTCGGCACAGTGAAGACCCATGTCCGCAACATCTTGAAAAAACTTTGTGCTAAGGACCGAACTCAGGCCGCAATCCGGGCACTCCGCTCCGGTCTTGTCCGCTAAATGGAAGGAATGAACGGGTTCGGTGCTGCTGGAGCAAAAGTCGTGTTCTCCGGTAGACGCGACGCAGAAGGAGAAAAAACCGCCCAACTGATTCGCGAAACAGACGCTGAATGCTTATACGTCCATTGAAACAAGTTCACTAACATCACAAGAATCTGAAAGCAGTCAAGCATTGGAACTCAAGACACTTTAGATAGATAGAACCAGGAGTATTTAATCATGGTCAAAGAGCAAACTGTAGACGGACAAGCAAATTTACAAGCAACTACCAATTTGACACCAGCCCAGGAGTCTTTGCAAGCACTTTGGGAAGAGCATCTGCGACACGAGTTTGGCACTCACAACACTGAAGATGCCCTCGCCACCATGGTTGAGGATGCTTACGTCAACCACATTCCGGTAATGACTGGGGGAGTAGGGAAACCAGCACTGCGCGAGTTTTATTCCAAATACTTCATTCCACAAATACCGCCAGACATGGAGCTGACCCCGATCTCGCGCACAATCGGGACTGATCGGCTCGTCGATGAAATGGTGGGTAAGTTCACTCATACGGTTCGGATGGACTGGATGCTACCCGGCATTGCTCCGACTCTTAAACGGGTTGAAGTGCCAGTGGTAGTGATTGTCCAGTTCCGTGACGGCAAGCTAGCCCATGAGCACCTCTACTGGGATCAGGCGAGTGTATTGATTCAACTTGGCTTGCTCGATCCTGGTACGCTGCCCGTTGTAGGGGTTGACAGTGCGCGCAAGGTACTTGATCCGAGCTTGCCCTCAAACGCACTGATCGATCATGCCAGCGATCGCGACTCAGCATGAAATACAACACCGGCATTTCTCACTAACAGATTAGTAACCTGGTAGTAGTGCCATCCTAGCTGTCTTGCGCCAATTTCTTGAAAACAACACACTGTCTATTTTGACTGCTAAGTCAAAATAGAGTTAAACATAAGCTCTATCTAGCTTTCAGTGGTTGGGAGCGCAAACTTGTGAGCAATGCGGGTGATAGCACTGTGCGGGAACAACGGGCGGTGCTTGAAACACATCGGCAGGAGGTTAAGGAGCGACTGTGTGAACTCAGTTGCCATTTGGAAGCGATTGAGAAAAAAATCAATCGCTGTAAACAAGAGGAACAAATTAAGTACTCCAAGGAAATTGAAAGAAGTTAACTATGAATGTGCTAATTGTCTATGCTCATCACGAACCCAAGTCCTTTAATGGCGCACTGAAAGACATCGCTGTTGCGGTTTTGACCGAGGTAGGCCACCAAGTAAAAGTGTCGGATTTGTATGCCATGAATTTCAAAGCCATTGCCGACCGGGCTGACTTTAAGGAGATGCTAGAGCCCGACTATTTGAAGTACGGGATTGAGCAGCGACATGCTTACGAGAACGATGCGCTAGCTGACGATATCAAGGCTGAACAAGAAAAGCTGCGTTGGGCAGACTTGCTAATCCTCCAATTTCCAACTTATTGGTTCTCGGTGCCCGCCATTCTCAAGGGCTGGGTGGACCGGGTGTTCACGACGGGCTTTGCCTACAGCAAAGGTATGTCTTACGACACTGGCGGATTAGAAAGGCAAGCGAGCAATGCTTTCGTTCACTACTGGCGATCCGTTCGATACCTATGCCCACAACGGTCGTCATGGTGATATAGACATAGTGCTCTGGCCAATTCAGAACGGTATTCTCCGCTTTGTCGGCTTCGATGTTCTACCTCCATTTATTGCTTGGTCTGCTGCCAGAGGGGGTCAAGAGATTCGTGAGCGCCACTTGGTTGACTATCGTGGCAGACTTCTTGCCCTAGACAGGACGGAGCCGCTATTTTTTCATTTAGCAGAGGATTACAACGAGTCGTGGCGGCTTCGACCAGGCATTGAAGCACGTACACCGGGGCAGAGAACGATGGCCCGAGATGAGTGTGTAAGCTTACGGAATGCTCAAGTCTTGCAACTAGGAAGTTCGCTTCTTGCAGAATAGCAATATCCGCGCAACTCTCGATTTAGCCCAATCCCTTCAAACCTTTGAGAAAGCTGTTGTCTTAGCCTTAGTGCTTAGAGATATATCTGAGTGGGATGGGCGAATACTCAAACAACGAGAACAGCAGATTAGACAAGCGCTGACATACTTCACCACAGGACATAAACAGTAGCGACTGAATTATCAAAAGGTGGCTATCATGCAACTACCTATTGGTAGTGGGGGGATTGAGAGTTTAATCCGTCAGGTGGTTAATTGTCGCCTCAAAGGAACAGGGAAGTTCTGGCTGTTAAATCATGCGGAGATGAGGTTGCACGCTCGGTGCCAATGGGCGGCAGGTGTGTGGGTATGGGGAAATTTTTGCGACTCTATCGCCGCCGCTACCCAAGGGCAGTTTTGGTCAATGCACGACACTTTGTTTGCCCATCAACAGAAGTTAGAGAATGGTTATCTTGTCGAGTACGCCAACGATTTAGGGCTTGATATCCCTCAATTTCTCAAAGAGTTGTCTAAACAAGTGCATGTCGATCGTGTCAATGAAGATATTGAAAGTGGATTGCACAGTGGAATAACGGCTGCTCCAGCCCTATTTATCGATAACATTCGGTATACCGGACGCTGGAAAATAACAGAGTTGACGGCAGCCATTGTCGCTGCAAGTCACTAAGCTCTATTCATATCTGACTTGTTTGTTAGTGCTAGTAAGCTATCGAATTTGATGGCTAGCTTTTGCCTGTTTTGTTGAACTGAACAACTTGCCAATTTTTGAGCCATGCTAACAACTATAACGCCAACTATTGAATTCAAGCACAAAGGCTTAACGCACACCCAACTGCAACAAATACTCGACTATATTCAGACTCACCTCGATCGAGACTTGGCACTGGCTGAACTTGCAGAAACTCTGAATCTTAGCCCGACTTACTTTGCCAGGGCATTCAAACAAGCAATCAAGGTTTCTCCACACCAGTACGTAATTCAACAGCGGGTGGAACGAGCAAAATTGATGCTGTCGAAAACAGATTTGGCGATCGCAGACATTGCCCTACAAGTAGGCTTCTCCAGTCAAAGCCATTTGACGCAGCACTTCAAGCGATTCACGGGAAAGACCCCCAAGCAGATTCGCCCTTCACCATAAGAATCTGAAAGAAATCGAGTCTTGGAACTCATTACATTGAAGTTAAGTTAGGCAAGAGTCTGAAGCAGCAACAGAATTAAGGTTGTATCTTCGTCCACAAAGTCAACTAAGAATGGATCGTACAAAAATGAGTATTCAGCAATTAATTACGCCTGAAAAGCACGACTTAGGTGGGTTTAGCGTACAGCGCATCTTACCGAGTGAAACCCTAAAAATGGTTGGACCTTTCATCTTTTTTGATCACTTAGGCCCATCCATTTTCCCGGCTGGAAAAGGCGTCGATGTTAGGCCCCATCCACACATCAATTTAGCGACGGTTACCTATTTGTTTGAAGGAAGCCTTCTGCATAGAGATAGTCTAGGTACAGTACAAGAGATTTTTCCGGGCGAGGTGAACTGGATGACAGCGGGCAAAGGTATTGTTCATTCTGAGCGATCGCCCGAGAGCTTTAGAGAGAAAGAATCTACTCTTCACGGCATTCAGACCTGGATTGCCCTCCCCGAAATCGCTGAAGAAGTTGAACCCAGTTTTTCACATTATCCGGCGACTGATTTACCGAGGTGGACTCAAACAGGCACCAGCGCGACCTTGATCGCCGGTAGCTACCAGTCTCACCAATCACCAGTTAAAACCTACTCTGCTACTCTTTACCTAGCGCTCGTTTTCACGGAGGGTAGTCAATTTCAGCTAGCGCCAATAGAAGGTTTAGAAAGGGCAGTTTATAGCGTCACATCCGGCCTATTCGTAAATGGAAAGCCTTTAGAGCCATATCGTCTAGCCGTTTTAGCGCCGGATGAATCAGTAGATATCAGTGCGGGGGCTGAGGCAAAAGCAATGATTATCGGCGGGGCACCAGTGGGCGATCGCACAAAGTACTGGAACTTTGTGTCGAGCCGCTCAGCGCGTATCGAGCAGGCAAAACGAGATTGGCAAGACCGCCGCTTCCCGGCAGTTCCCGGTGAAAATGAATTTATTCCGCTCCCTGATAATTCAGATCACGGTAGTAGCGCGCCCCCTCTGAGCTGACGATGGTTAGGCGTTTTTGCTGAGCGAGAGAACAGCAGCTTAACTCGTACACCAAGGCTTTCTACTATTTCGGATTAAGTCTATTTCATTCGCAAAACGCTTGGGAAATAATATGGAAATTGGAATTGACAGTTTTGCCTCGGTTGGAACGAGTGAAAATGGTGAAACGGCGGATGCCACGCAGTCCGTCGCCGAACTGCTGGAGAGAATAGAGCAGGCGGATCGTTCCGGCTTGGATATCTTCGGTATCGGCGAGCATCATCGGCATGAATTTTTAGATTCGGCAAACGCGGTTATTCTCGCCGCTGCCGCCGCACGCACCGAGCGCATCCGTCTAACCAGCGCGGTTACGGTGCTGAGCGCGGCTGACCCGGTGCGCGTGTTTCAACAATTCGCCACGCTCGATTTGATTTCAAAAGGTCGCGCCGAAATGGTTGTCGGGCGCGGCTCGTTCACCGAAGCCTTTCCGCTATTCGGATTTAGTCTCGGCGACTACGACGAGATTTTCGCTGAAAAGCTCGAACTCTTGCTCAAAATTCGGGACAATGAAACGGTCGATTGGTCGGGCAAATTTCGCCCCGCGCTGGAAAACCAAGCAATTTATCCGCGTCCGCTGCAAAAGCCGTTTCCCATCTGGATCGGGGTCGGCGGTACGCCGCAATCTTTCCTCCGCGCCGGAATGCTTGGACTGCCGCTCGTGGTCGCCATTATTGGCGGCGAAACGCACCGCTTTCGCTCGCTCGTAGATTTATACCGCGATGCTGGAGAGCGCGCCGGGTACGCGCCCGAAGCATTGAAAGTTTCATTGCATTCAATCGGTTATGTCGCCGACACGACCGAGCAAGCCGTTGAAGAGTTCTTTCCGGGCTACGCCGAAACCTTCACTAGAATCGGCAGAGAGAGAGGCTGGCCGCCCGTTACGCGCGCCGCTTTTGACGTGCAGCGCGGTGCGACCGGCGCGTTACTGGTCGGCAGTCCTAAAGAAGTGGCGGAGAAAATCCGCCGTCACAGCGAATCGCTCGGCGGCATTTCGAGAGTAACTTTTCAAATGGACAACGCGCAGATGAACCACGCCCAGCTGATGCGCTCCATTGAACTGATTGGAATGCAAATGTCGCCACTCTTGAACGATTAAAATATGCGGGCATGGTTCAACTCAAGTTCCGCTAGGGTAACAAGACAGAGAGAACGGATATGAAATTGGTTCTGCAAGTCTATGCTGAATTGGTAAAAACAGATTTTAGCGATCGCAGACATTGCTCTACAAGTAGGCTTCTTCAGTCAAAGCCATTTCACGCAGTACTTCAAGCGATTCATTAGAAAGGGCACTGTTCGCTAACAGGAGATGAATGGCTGAAAGCCTCACTAGACATGCTTTTTGAAGATTCCAGTGCGAACTGGCTCAAACCGTTGTGAATAAGGGTTATGGAGATTCATCTTCTCTTAAGAGACCAGTGCCGTGTGCTGAAGGTCAATCTTGATTGGGACAGGAGAAACAGAATGATACTGCAAGATAAAGTGGCTTTAGTTACTAGGAATCTGCAAGAAGTTGAGTGTTGGAACTGACTACACTCAAGTGAACTAAGACAAAGAGAACTTAGGAGTTGATGATGATGTCCAAAGTGTCTTCTACCTCACCACCACAAAACTAAAGAAAGGAATCGTTACCATGAGTACCCAACCGACCGAAGTGATCAAAGAGTTTCTGGCGAATACGGCAACCGAAAAGGTCGAGGCGGCGGCCCGTCGGCTCGACGCGGAGGACGCAACATACATTTTCCTGAATTTCGACAACCCTGAACTGAAGCAAATCTTGCCTTGGACGGGAACCTCCAAAGGTCCCCAAGCGTTCATCGATAAGTTCTCCCGGGTTGCGAAATGGTGGACGCATGAGGACTTTGCCGTTACCGCCCTCTTCGGTGAAGGCGAGAACGTTGCTGTGTTCGGCAGGTTCACGTACCGCTCGGTCTCGCTGAGCAAGGCGGTGACCTCACCGTTCTCGATCCACGCAAAGGTGCGCAACGGGAAGATCGTGTACTTTCAGTTCATGGAGGACACTTTCGCGACCGCTCGCACTTTCAGCCAGAAGGGGACTTGGACCATCAAAATCGCTCCGAACCAGCCAGAGTTCGAGGTGTAATAGCAGCCTACGACGCCTAACCATGCGCTGCAGCGAACCCGGCCCTCGCGCTCCGGTTACAATCCACGCTGTCACCGTGGTCCGGGTCGCTGAGCTTGGGTCGTTATGCCTAATCGGTTAAAAATTTCAACTGTTTAATGAAAAAAAGGATATGAAGTTATGCAACCGCAATGGATCAAAACCGATCATCACAAAGCCAATTATGAAGCCTTTGATTACGTTCCCGGCGTGACAGCATCTGGCAGATTTGCCTTTATCTCCGGTCAGGTCGGGGTGGAAGAGGATGGTAGCGTGAGTGATGATTCGGCAACGCAGATCGCGCGTGCCTTTGCTAATCTGGGAGAGATAATTAAGGCGATTCCCGCCAGCCCGCGAGATGTTGTCGATATCACAACCTATCATGTCGGCTTACGGGAACATTTTTCGCTGGTGCGTACAGAGAAAAAGAAGTTTTTCGGCGATTGGGACCCAGCTTGGACAGCCATCGGTATAACCGATCTGGCTCTTGAAGGGCTGATCCTAGAGATTCGCGCAGTTGTGCTTTTGCCGTCTATCGCTTAGGGTCGTCAGGGAATTAAGTAGCGCAGGTCAATCCATGCATAACAATCCCAATGCACCGGAACAAAGTTATGTGATTGATGAGTTGCAAGAAATATCTGTGTTCGGTGATTGGGAAGCTTATAGACCGTATGAATCTCGATGCTGGTGTGCGTACCGCGCTGGCTACCGAAGCAGAATTAAAGCCATCTTAGAGGCGTCGCTGAAGGCAACAATGAAGGATTTTTGTCGTTCTGAACCGATGATACGCAATGGATGCTTGCCCCATATTTGAAGTCTACTTCACGCAGCATTGTTAAGACGGTGCTCGATCGCTGCATAACAATTGTGATGCAACAGACAAGAACACATCATCAATTTACAACGGAGAAACCTCTCATGCCTTACATTACCGTTGGTCAAGAAAATTCTGCAACCATCGATCTCTACTACGAAGATCTTGGGACAGGACAACCGATTGTTCTGATTCATGGATTTCCATTGAACGGGCATTCCTGGGAGAAGCAGGTTTTAGTTTTACTGAACGCAGGATATCGAGTAATTACCTACGATCGCCGAGGATTTGGCAACTCCAGTCAGCCCTCATCTGGCTATGACTACGATACCTTCGCCGCCGATTTGAATACACTCATGACCAAGCTTGACTTGCAAAATACCGTGCTGGTCGGTTTCTCAATGGGAACAGGTGAAGTCACACGTTATCTTGGCAAATACGGCTCAGAGCGGGTGCAGAAAGCCGTGCTGATGGCTCCCGTTCCATCGAACCGTTGCCGGAGTAATCAACAGTGTTGAAACACTCGAAGGGGCCGGATTTCTTGTACGTCGGCCCTTTCCCTTGGGATCGAGTAGCCCTGGAGCGTTCCCTAACCGTGTAAAGCTAACAAATTGCAAATTGCTGAAGCGGATAGACTGGCGACCTTGATACAAGGTTTGAGGCGATCTGCTGCCACTTAGAGATACTAAATGGATAGTGGATAACTGGACAACCATTTTTGCAAACGGCAGTTATACAAAGCAGTAAGCAGAGCAGTAAGCAGACAAGGAGCATCCCAAAAAATGGTTAAAGGTCGGTTAGAAGCATTCAGTGATGGGGTAATCGCTATTATTATCACCATTATGGACTGGAGTTAAAAATACCTCATGAGTCAGATTTAGCTGCGCTACGTCTGCTGATTCCAACCTTTCTAAGCTATGTGTTGAGTTTCGTGCATGTTGGTATCTACTGGAACAATCATCATCACCTGTTTCAGGCAGTCCGACAAGTGAATGGTTCAACTTTGTGGGCAAACCTACATTTGTTGTTCT